>CAIWTL010000032.1 GCA_903915555.1 uncultured Micrococcales bacterium
AGGCGGCGGGACACCTCAGGCCCCGACGCCCTTCGACGAGCGGGCGACCAGGTCGGCGCACGGCTCGGTGTAGACGATGGCGCTGAGATCGTCACCGTCGTACATGAGGGAGGTGATGGAGGCCAGCGAGCACTGCCGGTTCCGGGGATCGTGGACGAAGCGCCGGTTCTCCAGCGCCAGGCGCAGGATCCAGATGGGCGACTGGTGGCTGACCAGCAGGGCCTCGTGACCGCGGGCCTGGTGCCGCGCGCGGTCCACTGCGCGCTGCATGCGCTGGGCGATCTCCTCGTAGGGCTCCCCCCACGACGGCTTGAACGGGTTGTAGAGGTAGCGCCACAGCTTGGGCTGCTTGAGGATGCCGTCCCCGACACCGACGGTCTCCCCCTCGAAGATGTTGCCGGCCTCGATCAGGTCGTCGTCGGTCCCGATGGGGACGCCGTGGAGCTCTGCGGTGGGCTCGGCCGTCTCCTGGGCACGGTCCAGCGGTGAGGCCGTGACGACGCTGATGTCGCGGCCCTCCGTCGACTCGGCGGCGCGCTGCGCCATCTCCCTGCCGAGGTCGGACAGATGGAAGTCGGGGAGGCGCCCGTAGAGAACACCGTCGGGATTATGCACCTCGCCATGGCGCAGGAGGTGGACGATCGTGCGTTCCGTCACTGTGTCTCCGTCTCGGTCTTCCCGGGTCCGGCGAGCCGCGTGTCCGGCTTCCACCGCGTCGGACCCAGGGTACGTCAGTCGGGTGGTCGGGCCTGTGCCGCGGCGGCCGCCGCGGCCGGCAGGGCATCGACGATCCTGTCGACAGCGGCGGCGTCATGGGCGGCGGACACGAACCACGCCTCGAACGCCGACGGTGGCAGGTACACGCCCTGGTCGAGCATGGCGTGGAAGAACGGCCCGTAGCGCCATGACTGCTGCCGCCGGGCGTCGGCGTAGTCCTCGACCCGCGAGTCGGTGAAGAAGATGCTGAACAGGTTCCCGGCACGCTGGAGCCGGTGCGGGACCCCGGCGGCGGACAGCGCATCGGCGGCAGCATCGCCGACGGTGCGGGCCGTCAGGTCGAGGTGGGGGTAGACGTCCCGCTCGACGGTCGCCCGCATCGTGGTGACGCCGGCGGCCATGGCCACGGGGTTCCCGCTGAGTGTCCCTGCCTGGTAGACGGGCCCGATCGGGGCGAGGCGTGCCATCACGTCGGCGCGACCCCCGAAGGCAGCAGCCGGCAGTCCCCCACCCATAACCTTGCCGTAGGTGAAGAGGTCGGCCGCTACCCCGTCCCTGCCATACCAGCCTGAGGCGGTCACGCGGAATCCGGTCATGACCTCATCGCTGATGAACAGGGCCCCGTTGTCGCGGCACAGTTGGGCGAGCCCGTCGTTGAAGCCGTCGTCGGGCGGGACGACACCCATGTTGGCGGCAGCCGCCTCGGTGATGACACACGCGATGTCGTCGTTGTGCTGGAAGGCCTCGGCGACGGCGGCCAGGTCGTTGTAGGGCAGCACGATGGTGTCCTGTGCCTGGTGCCCGGTGACGCCGGGGCTGTCGGGCAACGCGAAGGTGGCCACCCCGGACCCGGCCGAGGCGAGCAGGGAGTCGACGTGTCCGTGGTAGCAGCCCGCGAACTTGATGACCTTGCTGTGACCCGTGTAGCCCCGGGCCAGCCGGATCGCCGACATCGTCGCCTCCGTGCCGGACGACACGAATCGCACCTGCTCGACGGGGTCGACGCGGCGCACGATCTCCTCGGCGAGTTCGACCTCGCCCGGAGACGGCGTTCCGAACGACAGCCCTTGGGCCGCCGCCCCGTGGACGGCGGCGATGACCTCGGGATCGGAGTGGCCCAGGATGGCCGGACCCCAGCCTCCGACCAGATCCACGTACTCCGTTCCGTCCGCGTCCCACAGGTAGGCGCCACGGCCGCGAACCATGAAACGGGGCGTCCCGCCCACCGCACCGAAGGCGCGGACCGGTGAGTTGACCCCACCCGGGGTGACGGTACGGGCGCGTGCGAACAGTTCTGCCGATGTTTCCACCCCGCCAGTCTCCCGTGTGACTGCCGAACGGGCACGGGCAGACCGGAGGCGTGTCTCGGCCGGCTCAGGGGAACTGGATCGAGCGACCCACCCCGGCGGCCGACGCCCGGTCCAGGACCAGGGCGCCGAGGGCCACATCGTCCATCGCGATACCCATGTTGAGGAACATCCGCCGCCCCCGGTCCGGAACGGTCACCTCGCCCGCGACGACATCCGCCAACTGGGCGTCCGGGCGGGGCACATCGAAGAAGTGGATGCGGTCGGCCACCGAGTCGTACTGGCCGATGTCGTCGACGCAGTAGAACGCGGCATCCCGGAACGCCGCCGGCGCCATGGCATCGTCGTAGTCGACCGGCAGCAGCAGCGCATCGGGGTCCGCGGCGGCGCAGTCGATGGTCGGGTGCATCGGCCGGTTCACAGTGGTGACCACCAGATCGGCTCCGGCTACCGCGTCCTCGGCGGACGCCGCCACCCGGGTCGACCGGTCGTCGGCCAGATCGGCGAACATCCGCAGCACGGTATCGGCGTCGGGGTCGTAGGCCGAGACGTGCGTGATTCCCGGATGCACGTGCAGGGCCACCTCGAGGTGGCGTCGGCCCTGCACCCCGCAGCCGACGATCGCGAGATGGCGGGGATCACCGGGCACGTGGCGCAGCGTGACCCCGGAGACCCCGGGCGTGCGCATCTCGGTGATCCAGGAGCCGTCGATGAGGGCGATGGGGCGGCCGGTGTCGGGGTCGTTCATGATGACCACGCCGTGGATGTAGGGCAATCCCTTGGCGCTGTTCCCCTCGAAACCGGCGACCCACTTCAGGCCGACGCGGTCCGAACCCCCCAGATAGGCGGGCATCGCATGGACGAAGGATCCCTCACGCGGGGACACCTTGGGCTTCGGCGGATTCTGCACCAGCCCCTGGGCCTTCTGACGGAAGGCGTCGTCGAGGACGTCGATGATCTCCGACCAGGTCAGACCCAGACTGTCCAGATCGGCCCGGTTGAGGACCAGAAGGTGATTTTCGCTCACCGTCAGACGATATCGGCGTCGCGCGCGGTGAAGTCGGGCCGTCCGGGAACGCGCTACTCAGTGGGGGCCGGGGCGGGTGTCCCGAGGCCCTGCTCGCGCGCCACAGTGTCGGCGAGTTGGGCGACCTTGGCATCGGCGGCCTTGTAGGCCTCGATGCCTTCCTGCGTGATGCCACCCTCGTCGGTGAGCACGCCCGCGCTGATCAGCAGCATGGCCTCACTGAGGGAGTCGGCGGCGTCACGCAGCTCGGCGGTCTCGGCCGTGCGCTTCACGGCCCGGACCCCGACGGCGTAGGTGGTCATCTGTTCGGCGATCTCGGGGCTGGCTCCCTCTTTGGTCGCTTTGTTGATGAGCGACTGGAACTCGGCGGCCGACTGCGCGAAGGCGCTGAGCCGCATCTGCTCCTCCGGAACGGCGAAACCCTTCGGCGCCTGGGCGGCGGCGTCGGCCGCCACGGTGGCGGCTGCCTGCTCCTGGCCCACCTTGGTGCCGACGGCGACCCCGGCACCCATCAGCACGGCAGCCCCGAGCACTGCCCCACCGATCGTCACAGCGCGGTTCATGCCACCTCCAGAGGACACGTGGCCGCCATCCTCTCACCCGATTCGTCCTCTGTCGGGCGAATCGGGCGAATCGGGTGACATCCCCGCGGCCCGATCCATCGGGCCCGGCACATGGACGACGCCCCCGCGCTCCCCTCACGGGGAACGGCGGGGGCGTCGTTCGCTGTGCCGTGGCGTGGGGCCCGGTGGGGCCCCTACCGGTCAGCCGCCTGCGCGGTTGGCCAGCAGAGCGCCGAGCCCACCGGCGGCGATGAGGCCGAGGAACCCGAGCCCGGCGCGGGCCGCGTTCTCCGTCGCCGTTCCGCCGGCGCCGTCGAAGGCGAAGGCGTAGACGCCGTTGGCGACATCGACCCCCTCCGGCGCGCCGCCCGGGATCGCCGTCCCGGAGTCGGCCCGCGTCTGGAGGGCTTCGAAGACCGCCAGCGCCTCGTTGGCCTGCTTGCTGCCGTCGTTGCCGGAATCGCCCAACTGCACACCGGCGTCGACGATCTTGCCGGCGCCCTCGACAGCGGCGGGCAGACCCTCGGCGAGGGCGTTGATGCCGTAGCTGAGGCTCTCACCCGGGCCGTTGACGCCCTCATTGAGCTGGACACCGCCGGCCGCCAGAGTGCCGGCGGCACAGGCCAGCGTGGCGGTCGGGTCACAGCCGGCGCTGTAGGTGCCGACACCGGCGAGCAGCTGCTCGCTGATGCTCTCCAGCAGGGTCACGCTGACGCCTTCCTCGAGGGCGTCCACACCGTAGACAGCGATCTGCATGACGTCGCCGGCGGCACACGTGGCCTCGACCCGCTTGGAGTTCGCGTTGGTGTTGAGCCCGGAGCTCGGGTCACCGGTCTTCTTGTAGCCCTCACAACGCCCGGCCGGGTAGCCGTCGCCACCGATACCGCCCTGGGCCAGCTGCGCCCGGACCTGCATGATGATGCCGGTCGCGGTGTTCTTCTTGCTGGTGTCCTTGTCGGGGTTGCCGTTCGGATCGGTCGTGATGACGCCGTTCAGCTTGTCGATGCCCTCGATGGCACCCTCCACGCCGGCCTTCACACCCGCGTTGGGCAGGTTGTATGCCGTCGGCATGAACTGTCCCAGCAGCGCCGCGATACCCGAGCTCGGATCCGGCGTTTTGCCGTCCAGTTTGAGCGGGTTGAAGAAGGTCGCACTGAGCAGCGGGAGCACCAGGTTGGTCGCACCCTTCGCGTTCGTGCCGGTCACGGTCCAGGTCCCGTCGCCGTTGTCCACCGCATCGCCGACGACGATGTCCTTGGGGCAGTTCTGCACGATCGGACC
Organism: uncultured Micrococcales bacterium; assembly: GCA_903915555.1. Taxonomy (GTDB): domain Bacteria; phylum Actinomycetota; class Actinomycetes; order S36-B12; genus CAIWTL01. The sequence continues at coordinate 4,896 of CAIWTL010000032.1, forward strand.
CGTCTGTCCTGGCTTCGCGCCCGGATCGGTCTTCTGGGTCGTGACGCAGCCCAAAGAGCCCGCCAGCGTGTTCACTCCGAGCGCACCGGCCCCGGTGAGGCCATCGGCGATCGTGGTCGGAAGGGTGACGAGCAGGGCCTCGAGGTTCGGCAGCAGCGCGTCCTGCAACTGCTCGGAGATGTATGCGAGCACCTGGAAGGCACCACACGGGTTGTTCTTGGCCTCGGGAGCATTCACGACATCACAGTCGGGGTTGGTCAGACCACCGTTCGGCACCTTGAAGTTCTTCGTCGGGGAGTCGTTCGGCACGTCCTGACTCCGGCCGCCGTAGGCGAGGGCCCACAGCACCCGGGCCACCGTGGCCTTGCTGCCCTTGTCGACGTCACCGTTGGCCTTCAGGTACGGGCCGGGCTTCTGCGAGCTGCTGGTCTTGACCGCGGGAGTCCACTCACCGAGCTTCTTGCGCAGGCCGTCGGTCGCGTCGCGCAGGGCGCCGAAGCCGTCGGTGATCTGGGCGAAGTCCGGGCTGCTGGTGACCTGCTGCGGCAGGCCTGCAGCGGACTCCTGCAGGGTGGAGATCGCGACGTCGTTGAAGGTGGTGAGGCCTTCGGACAACTGGGCGACACCTGGGCCGAGCTGACCCTGCACGCCGTCGTTGATCTTGTTGGCGCCGTCGGAGGCGGTCTTGAGCCCCTCCTCCAACTGGCCGGCGCCCTCCTCGAGCTGCATACCCGCGTCGGTGATCGTCGCGGTGGTCTCGGACAACTGCTCGACGTCCTTGATCTTGCTGTTCAGGGCCGGGAAGTCGGCGGGGCTGAGCAGGGCGACCTTGATGTCGGCCGGCGGCACGACACCGTTGGTGATGCGGCCCTCGACCTCGAACGAGCCGGTGGGCGACTGACCGGGAAGCGCGTCGGGCAGCAGTGCGACCGCGCCCTGAACCTGCGTGGCTCCCGTGCCGTTGCCGAGGACGGCGTCGGCGGTGGGCGCCGAGATCTCCTGCCACGATTCATCGAACGCGAACACGAGCGACGCGCCCATCGCGACCGGGATCTCCTTTTCGACGGTGATCCGCTGCCCCTTGGCGTCCTTGTAGGTGATCTGCGTGGGTTCGCTGGTGGTGTTGGTGAAGGTGTACTTCAGCTTCGCCAGACCGGTCTGGCCCGCCAGGTCGGCGGGGGCGACGGGCTGGCCGTCGAGGGTGGCCTCGACCTTGACGGTCACGGGGATCTCGGCGGGATCGAAGTTCTGCGAGGTGCGGAACGTCTGAGGCCCATCGACGGTGAGGTCGTACTGCGCGGAGCCGTCGACGACCTCGGGGCCGCCGAACGAGTCCATGTTCTTGGGCGAACTGCCCTCGGCGACAGGAACGGTGAACTGCGCGGTGCCGTTGCCGTCCAGGTTGATCTGGGTGACCAGGGTCGCCCGGTTGATCTCGCCGTTGGCGTTACCGGTGGCCAGCACGGCGCGGGTCACGGTGCTCTGGACGTCGCCGGTCTCCTCTGCCGTGGCCAGGCCACCGGGGAGGATCGAGGCTCCCGCGACCGCGGCGACGCCGAGGAAGGCGACACCCAGGCGGGCTGTCTTTGCGCGCTTTGACAACATGTGCCTCACACCTCTTTGTTCAGGTTGGGGGCGCTGGCAGCACCGGATGACTTGGAGAGGTCGGGGGCGCCCGCCGCGACCGGCGGGGTCGTCGGCGGCGCGTCCAGCCCCGCGTTGGCGGCGGCGGCGTCGATGTTCTCGTCGATGTTCGTCTTCTCGGTCACCCTGTCGGAGACGAAGATCGTGGCGAGGAGCCCCAGCACGGCCGGCACGAGCGCCTGCGTCGTGTACTGCGGCAGCTCGGTGAGGATGCCCGCGGGGTTGGCCGCGAAGGCCTGGCTGTAGGCGCCGGCGACGAGTACGGAACCCAGCAATGCGGCCCACAGCGGGAGACGCCCGGCAGTGAGGCCGCAGATGATGGTGATGAGCCCGATCCCGATCAGGATGGTGATCACCTGTCCGGCGAACGAGGTGTTGAGCAGCAGGACCGACAGCACGAACAGGATCATGGCGACGATGATGCCGACGACGAAGGCGCCGATCCTGCCGACCGGTCCACCGTCGGACACGAGGCCGAGGATTGCGCCGACGGCAAGCCCGAACGTGATGGAACCCAACCCCAGGTTGAGTAGCTGGTTCAGTATCAGGGCCACGATCCCGGCGACGATGATCACCAGGCCCTGCACGAACGTCTTGCCCATGCCGACTCCTCAGTCAGTGACGCCAGTGATGGCATCAGGCCTTGTCCTACCAATCCCGCAACCCGCCCGTTGCCGAAACGCAATAAATTGCGGGTCCGATTTGCCGCTTGTGGGCCGAAAGACCGTTGAGTGCCCTGCGGACGGGGGGAAGATGTCCGTTTTGCCGGATTACCGAGCCGCTTCGTAACTGGACCGTGACTCCCCGTTTGTTGTCACCGGGGACGAGGCGGTCAGCGGGATTCGGCGAGTTCCGTGGCCCAGTAGGTCAGTACGGCGTCAGCCCCAGCGCGGATGATGCTCACGATGCTCTCGTGGATGACGGCCTCCCGGTCCAGCCACCCGTTGGCTGCGGCCGCCTCGATGGCGGCGTACTCCCCCGACACCTGATACGCCCACACGGGCCGGTCCGACACCCGGGCAACGTCGGCGAGCACGTCGAGGTAACCCATCGCCGGCTTGACCATGACGACATCCGCGCCTTCGGCGAGGTCGAGTTCGACCTCCCGCAACGCCTCGCGGCGGTTGGCGGGGTCCTGCTGATACGTCCGGCGGTCCCCCTGCAGGGTCGACTCCACGGCGTCGCGGAACGGCCCGTACCAGGCGGAGGCGTACTTGGCGGCGTAGGCCAGGACCACGACATCCTCGAATCCGGCCCCGTCCAGCGCCTCGCGTACGGCGCCCACCTGGCCGTCCATCATCCCGGACAGGCCCACCACGTCCGCTCCTGCCCGCGCCTGGGCGAGGGACATGCTCCGGTAATGGCCGAGGGTTGCATCGTTGTCGACCGCCCCGGTGTCGGACAGCACGCCGCAGTGGCCGTGGTCGGTGAACTCGTCGAGGCACAGGTCGGACATCACCACCTCTCGGCCCGCCGCGGCGGTCGTCGCTGCGGCGATGGCCCGGTTGAGGATGCCCTCGGGGTCACTGCCGGCACTGCCGACGGCGTCGCGCCCGCTCGGCACCCCGAACAGCATGACCCCCCCGACTCCCGCGCGGCAGGCGCGATCCACTGCGTCGGTCAGTGACGCGAGCGTGTGCTGGACCTGACCGGGCATGCTGCCGATCGGCGCGGGCTCCGACAGCCCCTCGCTGACGAACAGCGGCTGGATCAGCTGCGCGGATGCCGGCCTGGTCTCGGCGGCCAGCCGCCGCAGCGCGGGCGTACGGCGCAGCCGGCGGGGCCGATCCACGTCAGGTCGCCTTGCGACGCGAGGACGCGCGGCGGCGACTGGGTCGCCACGTCGCCTCGCCGGCCTCATCGGCCGCGGCGCGCAGGGCGTCACCGTGCTCCGCGAGGTTACGGGCCAGGACGGCCACCTTCGGCTCGTCCGCCAGGACGTCGACGGTGAGTCCGTGCTCCTCGGCGGTGCTCGCGGTCTGCGGACCGATGCAGGCGATGACGGTCGTGGCGTGCGGCTTGCCGGCGATCCCGATGAGGTTGCGCACGGTCGAGGACGACGTGAAGAGGACGGCGTCGAAACCACCCGACTTGATCGCCTCACGGATGTGCGCGGCCGGCGGCGCCGCCCGCACCGTGCGGTAAGCGGTGACGTCGTCGACCTCCCAACCGAGTTCGTTGAGCCCGGCCACAAGGGTCTCGGTGGCGATGTCGGCGCGGGGCAGGAAGACGCGGTTGATGGGGTCCACCAGCGAGTCGTACTCCGGCCATTCGTCGAGCAGTCCCCGGCTCGACTGCTCACCCGAAGGGACGAGGTCCGGCCGTACACCGAAGGACCGCAGGGCCTCCGCGGTCGCGTCACCGATCGCGGCGACCTTCAGCCCGGCGAAGCTCCGGGCGTCGAGCCCGTACTCGGTGAAGCGCTCACACACGGCGCGCACGGCATTCGTGGAGGTGAACGCGACCCACTCGTACCGGCCCGTCACGAGTCCCTCGATCGCGCGCTGCATCTGGTGCGGTGTGCGCGGCGGCTCGACGGAGATGGTCGGCACCTCGACGGGAACAGCGCCGTACTGCCGCAACTGCTCCGACAGATGACCGGCCTGCTCCTTCGTGCGCGGGACGAGTACCCGCCACCCGAACAGCGGCTTCGTCTCGAACCACGACAGGGTGGCGCGCTGATCGACCACGTCTCCCACCACCATCACGCCGGGTCCGGACTGCTTGGCGGCCTTCGCCACCGAGGCGACGGTACCGAGTGTCGCGACCAGGGTCCGCTGGTCGATGGTGGTGCCGCTCCGGGTGATCGCCACCGGGGTGCCCGCCGACCGGCCGGCCGCCACGAGACCGGCGGCCACCTCGGCAGCACGGTCGGCGCCGTCGAGGATCACCAGCGTCTGGCGGGGACGCACGAACGCCGACCAGTCGAGATCGGTGTCGTGAGCGTCGACCACGGCCACCTCGCGGGACTTCCCGCCCGTGAGGCCGAACCCGGCGTAGGCGGGCACGGCGGTGACGGGACTCACGCCGGGGACGATCTCGACCTGCACCTTGACCTTGCGCAGGGCCTGGACCTCGATCAGCAGCGAGCCGTCCACGACGGGGTCACCGCTGAGCAGCCGAACGACCGCGAAACCCTTCTTGACATGGTCCGCCACGAGACGGGCCCGGGAACGGTGGTCCATAGGGAGACCGTCGGAGTCCGTGGCCGGCATGAGCCGCTCGCTGTCGCCGAGGAGCTCGCGGGCGATGTCCAACGCGTCCGCGTCCGCCACCACGACGTCGGCGCGCCTGAGCAGGTCGGCCGCCCGGACGGTCAACAGATCCGGGTCCCCGGGCCCGGCGGCGATCAGTGCAACAACCCTCGACATGCGATTCCGCTCCTTAGCAGCAGTCATCGGACAACTCCCCCCACCATTCGGGCGTCTGCCAGCAACCGATCGGCTGCGGCGCGGCCCAGTTCCACGGCCGACCCCACTGGTCCGGCGAGCGAGACCCGGACGGCCTCGTCGTCGGACGTGTGGACGACGGCATTGAGGAAGATCTGGTCGGCCACCACCGTGGCCAGGGCGCCCACCGGCGCCGAGCACCCGGCCTCGAGCCGGGCGAGCAGTGACCTCTCCGCCGTCACGGAGGCGCGGGTCAGCGGGTCGTCCAGGGATGCCGCCGCGGCGAGGGCGGC
>CAIWTL010000033.1 GCA_903915555.1 uncultured Micrococcales bacterium
ATCGAGGTCGTCAAGGGCGGCCTCATCCTCGACATCGGTCTTCGGGGCTTCCTGCCCGCCTCCCTGGTCGAGATGCGTCGGGTCCGTGACCTGCAGCCCTACGTGGGCCAGCGTCTCGAGGCGAAGATCATCGAACTCGACAAGAACCGCAACAACGTCGTTCTGTCGCGTCGGGCATGGCTCGAGCAGACCCAGAGCGAGGTCCGGGTGGGCTTCCTCAACCAGCTGCAGAAGGGCCAGGTCCGCAACGGTGTGGTCTCCAGCATCGTCAACTTCGGCGCCTTCGTGGACCTGGGTGGCGTCGACGGTCTCGTCCACGTCTCCGAGTTGTCGTGGAAGCACATCGAACACCCCTCCGAGGTCGTCGAGGTCGGCCAGGAGGTCACCGTCGAGGTCCTCGACGTGGACATGGACCGCGAGCGGGTCTCGCTGTCGCTGAAGTCCACCCAGGAGGACCCCTGGCAGCACTTCGCGCGCACCCACCAGGTGGGGCAGGTCGTCTCCGGCCGCGTCACGACGTTGGTGCCGTTCGGTGCGTTCGTCCGGGTCGAGGAGGGGATCGAGGGTCTCGTCCACATCTCCGAGTTGGCCGGCCACCATGTCGAACTGCCGGACCAGGTTGTCGATGTCGGCAACGAGATCTACGTCAAGGTCATCGACATCGACCTCGAGCGTCGTCGCATCTCGCTCTCGCTCAAGCAGGCCAACGAGAACTCCCAGGGGGGGTCCATCCACGAGGAGTTCGATCCCTACCTGTACGGCATGGCGCCCGCGTTCGACGAGGACGGCAACTACATCGGGCCCGATGGCTTCGACCCCCAGACCGGGGAGTGGAAGGAAGGCTACGAGGACCAGCGCACGCAGTGGGAGCAGGAGTACGCCGAGGCCCAGGCCCGGTGGGAGGCCCACCGCAAGCAGGTCGAGGATGCTGCCGTGGCCGATCAGGCGGCGATCATCGAGTCCGGTGGCACGCCATCGAACTTCAGCACGGAGCCGGTCAACACGGGTGAAGGGACCCTCGCGTCCGACGAGGCCCTGCAGGCCCTGCGCGACAAGCTGACCGGCGACGAGGAGGAGTGACCTCCTGCGCATCGCGCTGACCGGCGGTATCGGGTCGGGGAAGTCCACTGTCGCCGAGCGGCTGGCTCAGCTGGGTGCGCTCGTCATCGACGCCGACCGGATCGCCCGGGAGGTCGTGGAACCCGGGCAGCCCGCCCTGGCCGAGATCGTCGCCCGTTTCGGATCCGAGGTCCGGAGCCCCGACGGCTCGCTGGACCGGGCCGCCTTGGCCACCATCGTCTTCGGTGACCCGGCGGCGTTGGCGGACCTGAACGCGATCACCCACCCCCGCATCGCGGCCCGATCCCGGGAACTCCTCGACGCTGCGGCGCCCGGGGCGGTCGTCGTGTACGACATGCCCCTGCTGGTGGAGCAGCGGTCGGCCGAGGGCTGGGATGCCGTGATCGTCGTCGAGGCCCCCCTCGACGTAAGACTCGAACGGCTGGTCCGCGATCGCGGCATGACCGTCGAGGACGCCCGGGCGAGGATCGCCGCCCAGGCGGGCGATGACGAACGGAGAGCGGGTGCCGACCACGTGGTCGTCAACTCCGGATCCATCGCCGATCTCGAGGCCGCGACCGATGCTGTCTGGCGGGCACTGACCGGGTGATCACTCCAGGCCGAGCGTGGCGGCCAGGGTCGTGCGGCTCACCTTCCCCATCGAGTTGCGCGGCAACTCGTCGACGACGACCCACTCCTTGGGAGCCTTGTACCCGGCCAGACGGTGGCGCGACCATTCCCGCAGTTCGTCCGGTCCGACCTCTCCCACGACGGCGCACGCGACCCGCTGTCCCCAACGTCGGTCATCGACGGGGAAGACGGCCACATCCGTCACGGCGGGATGGTCGGCGATGACGTTCTCCACCTCCGCCGGATAGACATTGACGCCGCCACTGATGATCAGGTCCTCACGGCGCCCCTCCAGGAACAGATACCCGTCGCTGTCCAATCGACCCAGATCCCCGACCGTGAATGCCGG
>CAIWTL010000034.1 GCA_903915555.1 uncultured Micrococcales bacterium
GAGGCCGAGGTCCGACGCCTGGCGCAGCGGCTGGCGGGACAGGCCGGTCGCCGTCTCGACGACGCCACCCCTTTCGTGGACGCCCGCCTGCCCGGGGGTGTCCGCCTGCACGCGGCTCTCCCGCCCCTGTCGTGGCCGGGCACGCTCATCAGTCTCCGCGTCCCGGCGCGGCGGTCGTTCGACCTCGGCGGCCTCGTGGCCGCCGGGGCCGTGAGTCGGGAGGGTGCGGCGTGGCTGCGGGCACTCGTCCGCAGCCGGTGCTGCTACCTGGTCACCGGCGCCACCGGATCGGGCAAGACCACAGTCCTGCGGTGTCTGCTGGAAGAGGTCCCGGCCGATGAACGGATCGTCGCCATCGAGGAGTCGGGTGAGCTCGACCCCGCCCACCCACACTTCGTGCGCCTCGAGGCGCGAATGCCGAACGCCGAGGACCGCGGTGGGGTTCGGATGCGGGACCTCATGCGCCAGGCCATGCGGATGAGACCCGACCGGCTCGTGGTGGGTGAGGTGCGGGGTGCCGAGGTCACTGCTCTGCTCGCCGCGATGAACACCGGCCACGAGGGGAGTTGCGGCACGATCCACGCCAACTCCCCGGCCGCGGTGCCCGCCAGGGTGGAAGCCCTGGGACTGGCAGCGGGGATGGACCGCGCCGCCGTCCACTCCCAGCTGGCAGCAGGGCTCGACACGGTGCTGCATGTGACGCGCGGCGCGGACGGGCGGCGCCGGGTGGCCGACCTCGGGGTCATGGAGCGGGCGCACGATCACGTGGCCGTGGCGCCCCTTCTGCGCTTCGGACCCGGGAGGCCTCGCCTCATGCTGCCGGGTCATCCGGTCGCCCGACGGCTGATGGACGCGCTGGGATGATCTGGCTGCTGGTGACGCTGGCCCTTGTGGTGGCACCGCGTCCGGTCCCGGTCGGCCGCAGACGGTCGGTTGACCGTTGGCGGCATGCACCGGAAGGAAAGGCAGGCGGTGACGTGGGTGTGGCCTGGGTGCTCGCCGTCGCCGGCGAGTTGCGGGCCGGAGCGGACACGGGTTCCGCCCTGCAACGCTGCGGCAGCCGTTTCGGGGTGGGTGCTGCCGCCGCCCACGCTGCCAGGATGGGGGCCGACATCCCCACCGCGCTCGAGGTCGACGCCGCCAGGACTCCGATCCTGCGTTCGGTCGCGGCCGCCTGGTCCGTGTCCCAGCAGACCGGTGCGGGCCTGGCCGACGTCCTCGAGCGGATCGCCGACGGCCACCGCCGCGGGCTGGAGGTGAGACGGACCCTGGACGTGGAGTTGGCAGGGCCACGTGCGACGGCGCGGCTCATGAGTCTGCTCCCGGCCATCGGCGTGGGGCTGGCGATGCTCCTCGGAGCCGATCCCCTGCGGTGGTTCATCTCCTCGGTACCGGCCGCGACGTGCCTGCTCACCGGCATCACCCTCAATCTCGCGGGGTTCCTGTGGATCAGGCGCATCGTGAGAGGGATCGAGGCGCGGCTGTGACACCGATCTGGCTGTGGCTCGCCCTCGCGATCCTGCTGTTGCCCCGCGCCGCACGACGGCACCACTCCAGTCCGGAGCAGCGGCGGTCGTCGGGACCTCCCTTCCACGCGCTCGGGGCCCTGGCCGTGGGCCTCGCCGTGCTCGTCACCGTCCCGACGCCGTGGTCCCTGGTCCTGGCCGGGGGTGTGGCAGGAACCGCGTGGTACATGCTTCCCCGGACATTCAGCCATAACGAGGAGGAGCAGCGGATGGCCCTCGGTCGGTCGCTGCCGGGAGCCGTGGATCTCCTGGGAGCGGTGTTGCGCATCGGGATGTCCGATACGGCCGCGCTCGCGCTGGTCGCAGGTGCGGTCGACGAGCCCCTGCGCGGGCACCTCCAGACCGTTGCCCGACACCGGCGACTGGGCGCGGAGCCGGCCCGCGCCTGGCGGGTTGTCTGCGATGTCGCGGCCCTGGATGATCTCGCTGCCGCCATGGTCCGTCATGCCGAGTCCGGGACACCGGTCGTCACGGTTCTGGAGCGGGTCGCGGCTGACGCCCGCCGCGACCATCACACCCGGTCCCAGAGCGCTGCGCGCGCGGCAGCGGTGCGGGCCGTCGTGCCACTCGCGGTGTGTTTCCTCCCTGCCTTCATGGCACTGGGAGTCGTGCCGATCGTCGCCTCACTGATGGCCGACCTCTCCTTCTGAAAGAGCCCGATGCCCCCATCCCGGGTGCTCTGCGCGTCCCGATGACCGCCGACCGAGGGGATCAGGGCCGACGACGGCGTATCCCCAGGGACGTGGCTCGGGTCATGGTCCCCACGGTCGCCGCGGCATCGCCACGCTGCGCCGGCGGCGGGGAGGGTGGCGAGGACGGCCCAACAGGGCCTCGATCACGACAGGCCCAGGGGGCCGGAGGGGAGTCCACGGATGAA
>CAIWTL010000035.1 GCA_903915555.1 uncultured Micrococcales bacterium
CAGTCGGACAGGCATTGACGATGCTGGCGGTGACCGAGGTGACATCGATGCCGATCCAGCCGTCCCAGGATGTGATCGCCGACGCATTGGTCCCCACCTGCAGGGACATCTGACCGTTGGCCATCTTGAGCGTGCCCGAGAGATCGGACAGCGTGGCCAAGGTGGTGGGGTAACCGTCCGGATAGATCGTGATCGAGGTTCCCGCGTCGGTGGTCACCGCGATCGACCAGTTGCTGGCGTCAGTGAGCTGCCCACTGAGGTTGAAGGTCACCGGGTTGCCATTGACCGTCATGGTGCCTGTGGCGGTGAGAGTCAGACCGGTGTTGTCCCAGACCAGCTTCTCGCTGGACAAGGTGAAGTTCTTCAGCAGTGGGAAGCCACTGCCGCTCCCGGTCAAGCCCAGATTGACGGAGTAGGTCATGACGCCGTTGGCTGTCCGGGACACACTGCCTTGGCCCGAGAAGGTCAGGGTCGAGCCGTCGGACGCGGTGATGATCAGCACGTTGGACGCGGTCACGTCCAGCTGGAAACTCCCATCGGTGGCGATGGAGCCGGAGATCGATCCCGCCGCCGAGTCGGGTCCTTGGGCAGACACGAGGAGATTGGCGGTGTAGTCGCCGGACGCGACAGCGATGTCCAGCGAACCCGACACTGTCCAGCCCGTGGGGAGCTGTAGGTATGGCAGTCGCGATATGGGGAGCCGCCCGGTCAGCTGGGTCAGGCCGCTGGTTCCGAACGGCGCGGCGAGCAGGTTTCCACCCGCTGGGACGTTCGTCGTGGCGTCGTCTCCGGGCAGAGTGAGTTGCGTGGTGGTGATCGCGAGCCCAGTGGGGGTGATCGAGCCACCCACACCGGTGAGGCCGGCGCCATTCACCGTGATCTGCCCGTCGGAGAAGGTGATCGCAGCATTGCCGGCGGTGCAACTGCTTCCGGTCGTGCTGACCGTCCCCAATTTCAGTGTGAGGGAATCGATGGACACCGGCCCAGGCGAACCCTGTTGTGCCGCTGCGAACAGGTCGCAGAACCCGTTCCCTGAACCTGGAATCTGATCTACTCCACCACGACCTCGGGGCGGCCGAGGTTTGCTCCGGGGAATGATCAACAGTTCCTCGGCCCTACGGACGACCCCATTCTTGTAGTGGGCTTCCGAGTGCAGGAGCAGCGGGCTTCGGGTGCGCTTGCCGAACCGCACAGTGACGTCACGCCGAGTGCTGGGCAACGTACGCTCACCCAACTTCCACACCATCTTGGCCAGTTTCACCGGCCGCTTCTTGGCGTTTCGAACGACCGGGATGTTTGCCCGGAATCGCTTCTTGCTACCGGGCTTGATGCGGGTGACGCCGGCCTTGTTGTTGATGATCACCGTGGGTTGGCGGGAGAGCCCTTTGGTGCGCTGGACGGGCCGGTTTGCCCTGGCGATGTCCTCGGGTCTGAGGGTGGTCTGCTTGAGTCCTCCGGTCATCTTCACGGTCTTGTTGGGGTTCATGGGAACCCCGTTCACCTTGACGTGGGAGGTGGCTCGCGCGCCCGCGTGCGTGATCACAACGCGGAACTTGAACTTCTGCTCGCGGCGGAACTTGGGCGCCAGGAAGGATGTGGTGACCACATCATTGGTGCTGGACCCGATGTGCCGGTCCTTCCACGTGACCTTCGGGCACTGTGTGCCGCAGACCTGGACGAAACGGTAGTTGTAATCCGTCCCGGAGACCCCGGCGATCTTGGCGGACAAGATGGCGGGGGACTTGGATCGGGTGAA
>CAIWTL010000036.1 GCA_903915555.1 uncultured Micrococcales bacterium
ATCGTCCAGATAATCGGCGGGAAAATCGCCCCCAGCCCATCGCTGTCCTCCAGCCGGTCGAGCATCCACCGGGTCGCCCGCCTCACCGCCACTCCCCGCAGCGGCTTCAACCCCACCCCCTCCACCCGCTTGATCAGCCAGTCGATCCGCCGGAACACCCGCCCCCAATTCACCCAGCGCGGCGACTTGAGCCGATCGACCACCGCCGACTCCCCCATCGTCACGGGCAACGCCGCGGGGCTGGTCAGGAACAGCTCGTCAATCTGCTGGTCGGCAGGCAGCCGGACGCAGGGACGAAATGCCCACATCAGGCTCAAGGGGACCAGGATCGTCCGCGACCACGCCGACATTTCGTAGATGTTGAACGGGCACCACTTCGGCAGCAGGATGATCTCGGGGGGGACCGCCGGGCACTGCTCGTAAGAGATGATGCCCAGCAGGGCGAAATAGAAGCGGGTGAAGCTGTTGACCCGCTCGGCTCCGCCCGCCGCGCGAATCGCCTCGCGAGCCCGCCGGAGCGGAGGCGAATCGGCCGCATGCCCGGTGATCTTGAGGGCCCAGTACGCCTTGACCGAGGCGCTGATCTCCAGCGGACCCCCGGGAAAGAGCGCCCAACCTCCACTGGGAAGCTGCTGCTGCAGCATGTAATTGGCGGCCAGCACCGCCTCTTCGCTCTGACCGCGCCCCAGGAAGGCGAGCAGCAGGATGTATTCCGACTCGAGGATGGTGTCTCCTTCGAGTTCACCGACCCAGTAGCCCTCGGGGGCCTGTCGGGCCAGCAGCCAGTCGCGGGTCCGCTCAATGGCGGCGGCGAGGCGTGGGGAACCTCCATCGGGCAGGGGCCACTCGGCGGTCTCATCGCGTGAGACAACCCGCTCGGCCCCCCACGACCCGTCTTCGAACCTCCACCGACTACTCATTCGCCGCCCCAGCTCGCTCAAGAACCAGCCCACTCACCACTCTCGAACACACGTCCGACCGCCTCCCCAAACAACCCGGACCGGAAACCCGGGCGGGGGACACTTTCTCGCGAAAAATCGCGAACCTCGGGAAGGGACAAGCTCTCTTGCAAGGAGTGACTTCTCGGAATAGCATAGAAGCTGATCGCGAGGCCCCGGCGAACACCGGCCCAGCCCCGATCACACTCCATTCCCCGATAGCTCAATGGTAGAGCGAGCGGCTGTTAACCGCTAGGTTCTAGGTTCGACCCCTAGTCGGGGAGCTTTTCTCCGGGATACGGAAGTCCGTACCCCGGGGTTCACGAAAAAACGCCGAGAGCAAGTGCTCCCGGCGTTTTTTCGTTTGTGCCTTTCCTGCCAGTATTTGCGATGCATTCGTCGAGCGGAGTCACCTCTCGGTTTTGGGTGCCTATCTCCGGTGACCAGAACGGAACCAGGAGATCTCTCTCGGGCCCCCGGAATCTCGCTCCGAAACTCTCCAACTCTCGCGTTAGCAATCCTCTCTGAGTTCACGATCCCGTCCGTTCTCTACGCAAAGGGACTCGAACAGATCGCCGCCACCCGGGGCTCCGGCACCACGTCGGCCGGCAAGCTGGCGGCCACCGACACGTTCGCGCAGTCCTCGTACGTCCAGTGGCAGACGACCCAGTACACCGACTGCTGCTTCGCCGCCAGCCAGCGGTTCTACAAGCTGATCCCCGCCTCGGGAGCCGGCACCTCGGGGACGAACTACGACGAGACCGATTTCGGGTACGACGTGATGAAACGGCGGAACCGAACCGTTTCGCCCGGGGGGACAATCACCCGATCGGTGTTCAACTCGCGAGGACTGCCAACGGGGACCTGGGTCGGAACGAACGACAACGGGGCGACGTCGACCGATCCCAGTGGCGGCGGTGCCGCCGGAAACAACATGGTCCAAGTCTCGGGGGTCGAGTACGACAGCAATGTCGCAGGAGGGGATGCCAACGCCACGAAGCAGATTGCGTACGTCGACTCGACCAGCGCCAACAACCGCGTCACGACGTTCCTGTACGACTTCCGCAATCGCCGCACCGCCACGGACGGCGAGATCGACGTCTACGAACAGGTCACTTACGACAACCTGGATCGCGTCGTCCGTACCGATCGCCGGAACACGACGTCGGCCGGGAATCTGATCGCCCGCTCGGAAGTGCGATTCGACGATCGGGGGCGGGTCTACCAGTCGGTGCGGTATGGAGTCGATCCGACGACCGGCATCGTCGGTTATGCCCTGACCGACAACACCTGGTTCGACGCCAGTGGCAACGTGATCAAGAGCCAGCCGGCCGGTTCCAGCGCATTCACGAAGTCAACGTACGACGGACTCGGGCGGTCGCTCAACACGTACGTCGGCTACGACCTGTCCGACAGCACCTACACCGACGCCACCACGATCACCGGGGACTCGATCTTCGAGCAGACCGAGCAGACCTACGACGCCGCCAGCAACGCGATCCAGACGACCTCCCGCGCCCGGTACCACAGCGCCACCGGAACGGGCTCGCTGGGATCCCCGACCAGCACACAGCCGAAAGCCCGCGTGACGTACGTCGCCGCCTACCCCGATGCGCTCGGACGGATGGTGGCGGTGGCGGACTATGGCACCAACGGCGGGACGGCGCTCTCGCGTTCGGCCACGATCCCGGCCCGCAGCGACACCTGCCTGGTGACGACGACGACGTTCGACGCGGCGGGCAATCAGCAGACCGCCACCGATCCGGCGGGGCTCGTCACGCAGCTCACGTTTGACGCCCTGGGGCGGGAGACCGAGCGCGTGCAGAACCCGGTGACCTCCAGCAGCAGTTCCTCCTCCAGCAGTTCCAGCAACACCTGCGGACCCGGCGACGACCAGAACGTCACCGTCCAGACCGCGTACACCGCCGACGGCCAGGTCTCGACCATCACGGCGGTCAATGCCAACACCGGGAACCAGACAACCCAGTACGTCTACGGGACCACCCTCACCGACTCGGCGATCGCCTCCAGCCTGCTGAAAGCGGCCGAAGTCTATCCCGACTCGGTCGACTCCGATGACCGGATCAAGTTCACGTACAACCGGCAGGGAGAAGTGGTGACCAAGACAGACCAGAACGGCACGGTACACAGCTTCGACTTCGACAAGCTCGGTCGGCGGATCCAGGACCGGGTGACGACGCTCGGGACGGGCGTCGACAGCGCCGTGAAGCGAATCGCGACGACGTTCGAGGTCCGGGGGATGGTCCAGAACATCACCAGCTACGACAACGCCACCGTCGGTTCAGGATCTATCGTCAACGACGTCCAGCGGACGTACAATGCGTTCGGTCAGGCAACCGCCGACTACCAGTCCCACTCGGGGGTCGTCAACGTGGCCACCACTCCCAAAGTCCAGTACTCGTACCTGTCGGGATCGACGAATTCTATTCGTCCGACGTCGATGACGTATCCCAATGGACGCGTCTTGACCTACAGCTATGGGACGGCGGGCGGGGCCAATGACGCTCTCTCTCGAATCGCGGCCCTCGTTGACAACGATGGCACGACGCAGTTGGCGGCGTACCAGTATCTCGGTCTGGGGACCGTCGTCGAAGTCGACGACACGCAGCCCGACATCAAATACACGCTGATCGATCTGGCCAGCGCCAACGATCCCGACACCGGCGACATCTATACCGGGCTGGACCGGTTCAGCCGGGTGAAGGACTGCCGCTGGTACAACTACGGCACCAGCGCCGACGCCGCGCGGATCAAGCACGGCTACGATCGGGCGGGGAACCGCCTCTACCGCGAAGACCCGGTCGCCACCAGCAACAGCAAAGCGTTCGACGAGCTGTACGCCTACGACGCAATCTACCGCCTGCGTGACATGCAGCGGGGGACGCTGAACGGGTCGAAGACTGCGATCACAGCGGGAACCCGGACGTTCGAGCAGTGTTGGACGCTGGATCCGACGGGAAACTGGAAGGGGTTCCGGGAAGACAGCGACGGGAATGGGACGTGGGATCTGGTGCAGTCGAGGACCGACAACAAGGTCAACGAGATCACCGGGATCTCCAATAGCGTCGGTTCCGCCTGGGCCACCCCGGCGTACAACCGCGCCGGCAACATGACCACCGTCCCCCAGCCCGCCGATCCCACCAAAGGATACACCGCGACCTACGACGCCTGGCATCGGCTGGTCAAACTCGTCGACGTGCCCACCGGTCAGACTGTGCAGGAGAACGCCTACGACGGTAGGACGTTCCGGGTCATCAAAAAGACGTACACGGCCGGGGTCCTCAGCGAGACCCGCCAGCTGTTCTACTCGACCGGCTGGCAGGTGGTTGAGGAGCGGGTCGGGGCCGCCACCGCCGCTGAACGCCAGTTCGTCTGGGGGCTGCGATACATCGACGACCTCGTCGTGCGGGATCGGGACACGACCGGCGGGGGAACGCTCAATGAGCGGCTGTATGCCCTGCAGGATGCCAATTGGAATGTCGTCGCTCTGGCCAATGCGAGCGGGACGATCCAGGAACGGTATGCCTACTCGGTGTACGGCGTGCCGGTGGTCCTGACGGCGGCGTATGGAACCCGCGGCAGTTCCAGTTACGTCTGGGAGTCGCTCTACTGCGGGTACTGGTGGGACGCGGCTGCAGCGCTGTACTTGATCCGATACCGGACATATGTCTCACTCACCGGCAATTGGACGGGGCGGGATCCGATTGGATTTATCGCAGGAGACATCAATCTCTATCGATATGCGGTTAGTCGTCCGACCATTTTTGTTGATCCATCCGGTCAGTTTATCCATATCATCGTGGGAGCGATCGGCGGCTCAATTGCTGGAGCGATCATCGGCGGCATAACGACGGGAACCGTGACGGGCGTCATCGTTGGAGCCG
>CAIWTL010000037.1 GCA_903915555.1 uncultured Micrococcales bacterium
CAACATCGGCGAGGAGAACGCCGCGGCGATCGAGATCGTCTCGGGCCAGGACAACCGGACCACGATCACCAACTCCTACGAGTCCGGTGAGTTGACGTTCAGCAAGACAGTGACGTGGGACAACGTCCCGCCGGTGCAGATCGGCGCCTTCGACTTCGAATTGTCGTGTGGATTCCCGACCCCGGGGGACACTCTCCCCGGTTTCCCCACCACGTTCAGCCTCGTCGAGGGTGACGCCACCACGTTCACCGATCTTCCGGTCGGCACCTCGTGCCAGGTGACGGAGACCGGGACGCAGAACGCGACGAAGGTGCTCATCAAGCCCTCGAACCAGGCACCCACCGAGGGACCCACCGCGACGATCGGCGTCTCGTCGGCGGAGCAGGGCGGCACGGATGTCGAGGTCGAGAACATCTACCAGACCGGTGGCATCCTCATCGAGAAGCGGTTGGTCGGTGATGGCTCCGCGTGGGCGGCCGGACCGTTCGAGTTCGACGTCACCTGCACCACCCCCGACTACTCGACGACAGTCACCCTCAACCCCGGACAGTTGAGTGCCACGGTCTCACCGATCGTCGCCGGCTCCGAATGCACGGTGACCGAGACGTCGGGCGGGAACGCGGCCACCCCCTTGCCCGCCCCGCAGACGGTGACCATCCCGCCCTACACGGGCACCCCTCCCGGACCGGTCGAGACGACCTTCACCAACCAGTTCCCGGTGAACCTCAGATTGACCAAGACGCTGTCGGGCGCGGCCAGGGACTACGCGCAGGGTCCCTTCACCTTCGAGATCGACTGCACCCCGACGCAGGTCCCCGACCCGCTGATCGTGACGCTCACCCCCGATTTCCTGGTGGCTGACGTGACCGGGCTGCCCATCGGCGGCCAGTGCAGCGTGGTCGAGACCGGAAACGGTGGCGCGTCCGCGCCCACTGTCCCGCACCAGGTGGGGACATTCACGGTACCGGGCGTCAACGACCCCCCCGCCGAACTGACGGTCGACAACGAGTTCCCGGAGGGACGCGTTCGGGTCAGCAAGACGCTCAGCGGCGATGCCGCGGTCCGGATGACCGACGCGGAGTTCACGATCGCCCTCACCTGCGAGCGGGACTTGGTCTCCGGCGGCACCGAGCAGATCCTCGACCGCACCGTACGGCTCAAGGGAGGTGAGACATCCACGTGGTCTGCAGGGCTACCCGTCGGCGCACGCTGCTGGGCGGCGGAGACCGATTCCCAGGGGGCCACGACGGTCACGATCTCCCACGATGAGACCAATCCGATCACCATCACGGACGGACAACGCGATGCGGACATCACCGTCGACAACAACTACCCGGCCGGCGGTGACGAGAACGGCAGTCTCGTCATCACCAAGGAGTTGCGGGGAGAGGCCCGGCAGTGGGCGCAGGGTCCGTTCGTCTTCCGAACCGCCTGTTCGTTGGGCGACTTCTCCCTGCCCGCTGTCCAGTCGATCCTCACACCCACCGACCGGGAGGCCGCGATCGAGAATCTCCCGGTGGGCGCTTTCTGCGTGGTCAGCGAGACGGGTGTGGGCAGCGCGAGTGTGCCGGAGCCCAATGTGCTCGGCGTCGTCACCGTCCCCGATGCCAGCACCCAGTCGGTTCCCGTCGGTCCCATGTACGTCCCGGCGGTGAACGACTTCCCCGCCGGATACCTGACGGTGAGGAAGGAGTTGG
>CAIWTL010000038.1 GCA_903915555.1 uncultured Micrococcales bacterium
GATCGACCTGCGTCTGCAACGACTCGTCGAAAGGCCCCACAGCCAACAGTTCGGTGAAGGCAGCGAGACGGTCGTCGGGAGCGACGAAACATGTCATCGCTTCGGTGAACGCCTCGCGGTCGGGTCGGTCTCCCATCACCCCAGCGGAAGCAAGCGCCTCGGCGGCGGCCTCGACGAATGCATCGACGAGACGCTGCCGCCACAACTCCGCGGCCAACTCCGATCGCCCGCTGAATCGATCGAGCAAGGGCCGGGTGGACAGGGTCGCGGCGCGTGCAACCGTGGCCAGTTTCAACCCCGACCACCCGACATGGGCAGCGGAGGCTTCCGCTGTATCGAGGATCTTGGTGTCGTTGCGGGATGCCGCCACGGGGTGATCCGGTCGCCGACCCGCACGCATACCGCCAATGTATCCACCGGCGCCGGATCTGAGGGATCCAACAAGGGATCGTCGATGTCACCGTATCCAGTCGCGCGCTGTGGTCAGAAGAGTTTCATGCCGTCGTTGATGCCGCGCATCGCGTCGTAGTCGAGCACGACGCACCGGATGCCGCGGTCTTCGGCCAGCGTCCTGGCCTGCGGCTTGATCTCCTGCGCGGCGAACACTCCGGCGACCGGAGCCAGCAGCGGGTCGCGGTTGAGCAGGTCCAGGTAGCGAGTGAGCTGCTCGACACCGTCGATCTCCCCGCGCCGCTTGACCTCGACCGCCACCGTCGCGCCGGCCGCGTCCCGGACCAGGAGATCCACGGGGCCGATGGCCGTCGGGAACTCCCGCCGCACGAGGCTGTAGTCATCGCCCAGCGGGTCGAGATGTTCGGCGAGCAGCACCTGCAGATGGGCCTCGACGCCGTCCTTGATCAGCCCGGGGTCGGTACCCAGGTCGTGGGCCGAATCGTGGTGTACCTCGGTGACGGTGATGACGAGCTTCTCGTCACCCTTGCGGTTGGCGACGACCCACTGGCCCACGCCCCCGTTCGGCTCGTTCACCGTGCAAGGGGCGGTCATCCAGTTCAGTGGCTTGTAGGAGCCCCCGTCGCTGTGGATCAGGACCGAGCCGTCCGCCTTGATCATGATCAGGCGGTCCGACTCGGGCAGGTGCGCGGACAGGCGACCCGAGTAATCGACCGAACAGGTGGCGATGAGCAGGCGCACCCCCGCAGGGTACCTGCCCTCCCCCCATGTGCCCGTCCCGCCGCCAGCCCTCCCCGCGAGTCCCTGCCACGCGCTCAAGCCGGCGCGGGGCGGTGCCGATACCTCCCATGCAGCAGGATCGGGGTATACAGGTGAATGAGTTCGTGCGGCAGGAGATCGGGGTCGACCGCGGTTCGGCAGGTGACGCCCGTGGCGCATCTCGGGCTCGTGGCCGCCTCATCGCGGGCGCCACAGGCCTGGCGCTCCTGGTCGCCGGTCAGGTGGCCCCGGCATCGGCCGAGACCCGTGCGGACGGAACCCTGGATCCTGCGTTCGGGGTCACGTCGCCGAACGATCTCGTCCTGGATGTGGAGGCACTGCCCAGCGGGAAGACACTGATCGCCGGCCTGTTCACCGACTACGCCGGTCGCGGCAACCTGGACTACCTGGCGCGACTCGAGGCCGACGGCACGGTCGACGACAGCTTCACTCCACCGGTCCTCAACGAGTACGTCCACGGCATGACGGTGGATGTGCAGGGCCGCATCCTCCTGACCGGGCGATTCACGGATGTGGGGGGAGTGGCCAGCCGGGACTACCTGGCCCGGGTGACCGCGGACGGCGCCCTGGACGCGACGTTCACCCCCCCGGTGCTCGACAACTACGCCTTCGACACCGTGCCGACCCTGTCGGGCGACATCTATGTGGGAGGGGCTTTCTCCTCGGTGGGCGGCGACGCCGCGTACAAGGGGATCGTCCGTCTCAACCAGAACGGAAGCCTGGACGCGGGCTTCGCCTCGCCACCCCTGCGCGGCCTCGGATGGGTCTTCGATCTGGAGCTCGCGGCGGCCGACGCCGTCGTGATGGTGGGCAACTTCGCCGACGCCGGTGGTGACGCCCGGCAGGACTACCTGGCCCGGGTGTTCGACACCGGCAGCGTGGACGGGGCCTTCGCGCCCCCGGTGCTGAACGACGCTGCCACCCGAGTGCGGAGGTTGCCGGGGGGCGGGTTCGCCGTCTCCGGGTACTTCACCGATGCCGACGGGTGGCTCTCTCGCGACTATCTGGTCAAGACCATGGGCAACGGACGACTGGACGAGTCGTTCACACCCCCGGCGTTCAACAGCAGCGTCGCAGACGTCGACGTCATGGCGGACGGTCGCCTTCTGGTCGTGGGCAACTGGACGGCCGCGGACCAGGACTTCGGCTACGGCAAGGTGGTGCGGACCGCAGCGGACGGTTCGCTCGACAGGAACTTCGTCCCCCCTCGGTTCGGCAACACCCTCTCGTCGAGCGTCTCGGAGACCATCGACGGAAAGGTGGTGGTGGGTGGCTACTGGCAGTCCATCGGCGGCGACGGCGCCCGGCGCTACGTGACCCGATTGGGGTACACCGTCGCCGGACCCGTGACCGCCACCGGCACCGGCTTCGGCAGCGTCGTGATGGGCTCCGGATCCCGCTCGGCCACTGTCACCCTCCACAACACCGGTGTGGGCACTGCGACGATCTCGTCCCTGTCATCACAGGGGTCCGGAGTCCGGTCCACCGGGGGCTCGTGTGCGGTGGGCGGTGTCCTACCGGCGGGAGGCAGGTGCACCGTCGACCTGGAGTGGACCCCAGGTCAGGCGGGCGCATTGGCGGACGGCACGGTGTCGCTGGCCTACCCCTACGGTGCAACGGGTGGGGCGGCACCGACCACCCAGGTCTTCCCCCTGTCCGGGACCGGTGTGGCGCCGACCCCTGTGCCCCCCAAGCCCCAGAAGCCCAAGAAGTCCAAGAAGTGTGTGAAGGCCAAGAAGCACCTCAAGAAGGTCAAGGCCGACAGGAAGCACACCAAGAAGCAGGTGGCGAAGGCGCGCAAGAAGGTGAAGCGGTACTGCCGCGCGTGACCGGATCGTCAGTCCGGGCTGGTTGCCCGGCTAGCGGCCGTGGATCAGGGCGAACGTCCGACGGATCAGGTCGGCGGCCTTGGGGTGACGGTCGAAGTTGGTGATGGTGAGGGCGACCGGGAGCGGGAACCGCTCGCGGGTCGTGGACTTGGCGCGGGTGAACTCCCGCAATCCGTCGTCACCGTGGATGCGGCCGTACCCGGACTCGCCGACGCCGCCCCACGGCAGGGCCGCGACGGACGCGTTCATGACCCACGAGTTCATGGTCACCGACCCGACCCGCAGGCGCTCGGCTGC
>CAIWTL010000039.1 GCA_903915555.1 uncultured Micrococcales bacterium
AGTGCCCCGCTGTCGTCGGGGTCGTTCCCCGTGACGAACTACCTGGCGACGTCGTTGCCCGGCGGCCGGACCTGTCTCGTCGCTGCCCCCGCGCTGACATGCGACGTGACTGGATTGTCGAACGGCACGACGTACACCTTCACGGTGAAGGCGCTCACCGGTGCTGGCTGGTCTCAGTCGTCAGCACCGTCGAATGCGGTGACACCGAGCCGCCGTGAGCAAACCGCAATTCTGATCGCGGGCGTGCGCGAGGGGAATCGGCTGGTCGTGACGGGCCGCGTAACCGGAACGGAGCCGCCGGAGATGGTGACCCCCTTTGTTGCCAGGAGCACAGGCGACTTCGAGGCAGGTGCCGCTGTGGTCGTAGGTGTCGATGGATCGCTCGCCTGGAGCCGTCGTGCCAGCAGGGCCGTGGTGTGGAGGGTCTACATGGCATCAGGCGAGGTGCGTTCCAACACCATCACGATTCGCTGAGCGTGACCCACGTGGGCGGGATGAGCCCATCGATGCTTGGGCCGGCTACGAACCAGGGGTCGGGAGCGACGACCGGCCGACCGGGTGCTCCCATCCAGGCACCCCACCAGCTGAAGGTCGAGTTGGCGATGACGTTGCCAGCCGCGTAACTCATCGCCAGCATCTCGGTCGCAGGGCCATCGGGGGAAGAGATGGCCTCGGCCTGCTCGGCATATTGACCGAGGGCGGATCTGGCCAGCGCAGGCTCGTCACTGAACAGCCAGATGGGCCCGGTCAGGCCCTGATCGCGCAGGTGTGCGATGGCCGGCTCGTAGTAGGCCGGGCCGAGGAGCCCGAACTCGTCGACCTTGGCGTAGTCACCACGGCGCACGTGCACGGCGACAGGTTGCTCCTGCCGCGCCCGGTGGATTGCCGTATCAAGCCAGGCACTCGGCGCCTTGAGTCGGGGACGGCGCGGATAGCCAGACGCGACGGCGTACTCGACGATCTGCCACGACTGGAAGTAGCCGCGTAGGCGTGTGCCGGGCGGCTGGTCGAGCAGGGTTGGGTCATGGCCGACTCCGGGGGCTTGATGGATGCGCAGTGGTGTGCGAAGAGCTGGGATGTCGCGAAGTGCCTTGGCCACGGCGCGACCCGGGAGGGTGCCGGGAGCGGCGAGCTTGGCCCTGAGTGAGTCATTGGGCAGCCATTCGCCAGGGAGGTCGAAGGTCACGATCTCGATGCCGTGATCCGTGATGCCGTGGCGAGTCCAGGCGGTGTCGAGACGCAGCGTTGTGTGGTGTCGGGCGGCGAGTGCGGCGCCGGCGTAGTAGCCGAAGAGCTGGTTGCCCAGGCCGCCGATGAGTCGGACGGTGATGGGCCTAGGCACGGGACGAGGGTACGCCGCCACTGTGTGAGGACGACGCTTCCGAGGCCATGGCACTCTTGACCCCGTGAAGGTCCTCCACGTGATCGCCCGGGTCAACCTGGGCGGCACGGCTCGATGGTTGGAGACCCTGACCGCCGAGGAGATCGCGGCGGGTGACGACGTCGTTGTCGCGACGGGCCAGGTGCAAGGTGACGAGGTCGAGGATCCGGGGGCAGCGGGGATGCCGCTGGTGCGCCTTGACCGTCTCGGTCGCGCCGTCTCCCCCTTCGACGATCTCTCGGCGATCCGAGAGATCCGCGACCTGATCGGCGATCTGCAGCCCGACGTTGTCAACACCCACACCGCCAAGGCTGGCCTCGTGGGTCGCATGGCCGCGCTGTCGCTGGGCCGTCGCCGTCCGGCTCTCGTGCACACAGTGCACGGGCACCTGCTCAAGGGCTACTTCTCCGGCCTTGCCGTACGCGGCATCTCCATGTCGGAACGAGTCATGGCCGCAGCATCGGACTTGGTGCTTGCCGCGGGGCAGAAGGTGCGCGACGACCTGGTCGCTGCCCGGATCGTGTCCGCCGACAAGGTCGTCGTCGTGCGGCCCGGTGTGCGGGACTTCACGCGGACTGATCGTGACGTCGCGCGGGCCGAATTGGGCATCACGGACCTCGGGGCTGGCCGACCGGTGGCGGGCTGGCTCGCCCGCGTGGTGCGCGTGAAGCGACCGGATCGACTGGCGGGTGCCGCGGCGCTGACCCCGGGAGTCGACTTCATCGCCGGTGGCGACGGAGGGTTGCGCGCCGGGCTCGATGAGCATGCGCCGGCAAACCTGCGCACCCTCGGCTGGGCGGATCCACCGACCTTCTGGTCGGCCTGCGACCTCGCGGTCCTCACCTCCGACAACGAGGCGATGCCCTACTCGTTGGTGGAGGCCGCGCTGGCCGGCCTGCCTGCCGTGACGACCGATGCTGGGTCCGCATCCGAGGTCGTGGTCGACGGCGTCACCGGGCTGGTCGTCGGCCTATCGCCCGGGGCTGTCGCCGACGGAGTGCGGGCTCTCGTGGCGGATCCGGCGGCGATGGCTGCCATGGGCGCTGCGGCAAGGGAGCGGGCGCTGGTCGAGTTCTCGCCGGCAAGGATGCTGGCCGAGCATCGCGCGGCGTACGAGCGGGCGGTCGTCAGTCGCTAGGCGAAAGCGAGCGGCACGCCCCGTGCTCGCGCGACTGCCGCGAGTCGGGTGTCGAAGGTGGCCAAGGTGCCGTGCGTCTCCAAGGCGACGTCAAGGACACAGCAGTCAGGCAGGGGCAGGCGTGTGCTGGCTCGTAGCTCTGCCAGGCGCCAGGGCTCCTCGCCATCGGACGGCGCTGCAGCGAGGCCGAGGCGCACGAAGGCACGGCGCATCTCTTGGAGCTTGCCATGGTCCGCAGCACCGACGGCCGATTCGGCGATCGTCATCGGGTGCGCGACCAGCTCGCCGGTGATGGCGGCCCGCCTCACCACACCGACAGCATCGCCGTGATGAGCGTCGTGGGGATTCATGAGGGCGATGAGCACACTGGCGTCGAGGGTCGTCACCGTGGTCACAGGTTGACTCGATCCCAATCCGCGCGAAGGCGATCAAGGTATCCGGGCGGGTAGGCGTCACCAAGTGACGCGAGACTCTGCAGCGCGGCTTCGATCTCCAAGGTCCGCTCGATCGGGCTTTCCGCCAGTGCCTGTGCGCCGTTGAGGATCAGGCGTCGCACCAGGTCGCTGCGGGCTTCATTCGGCCATCGTCGGGCGGCAAGATCGATGGCGGCGCCGATGTCGTCGGTTTCGGTGATCTGATGCCTGGGGCGGGTCGTGGGCATGGCCGAAGTGTATCACCGGGCCTCAAGGTGGTACACCAATCGACGGACGCTCAGGCCCCCAGCCGAGAGCGGTCGGCGTCGACCATGATCTTCACCAGTTCGGGTGTGAAGATCCGTGGCTGCCAGCCCAGCACGTCGCGGGCCCGGCTCGCATCACCGATCAAGTCGTCGACCTCGGTGGGGCGCAGGTAGCGGGGATCGAAGCGCACGTGCTTCTCCCAGTCCAGCCCGGCGTGCTCGAACGCCATCCGGACGAAGTCCCCCACGGAGTACGACGTCCCCGTCGCCACGACGTAGTCGGTCGGCTCGTCGGCCTGCAGCATCCGCCACATCGCCTCGGTGTACTCCGGGGCGTAGCCCCAGTCGCGCCGCGCGTCGAGGTTGCCGAGGTAGAGCTCGTCCTGCAGCCCGGCGGCGATCCGGGCCACGCCCATGGTGATCTTGCGCGTCACGAACGTCTCGCCGCGCCGCGGGGACTCGTGGTTGAAGAGGATCCCGTTGCAGGCGAAGAGCCCGTACGCCTCGCGGTAGTTGCGCACCATCCAG
>CAIWTL010000040.1 GCA_903915555.1 uncultured Micrococcales bacterium
CAGGGTCCCCTTGCTGTCCGGGGTGGTGGGGGTGCTCGTCGTGGCAGCGGTCGTCGCGGCCGCTGTCGCCGTGGGCCAGTACCTCTCGTGGCAGCGATTCGAGTTCTGGTTCGACGGAGAGGGCGACTTCCGCGTGTCCTCCGGTGTCGTGACCCGTCGGGAGCGGCGGCTCCAGTTGTCCCGGCTACAGGGGGTGGAGGTCACGCAACCTCTCATCGCCCGCGTCTTCGGCATGGCGGAGGTCACGATCGAGGTCGCGGGCGCCGGCGACTCCCGGGCGATCGTCCGGTACCTCACACTCCCGGATGCCCAGGATCTGCGCAACGAGGTCATCGCCCGGGCTGCCGGGCTCCACCCGGGCAGTGGAGAGGCGCCGCAGCGACCTCTGGTCACGGTCCCGACGAGGGACCTCATCGTGTCGCTGCTGTTGCGCGGGTCGACCGTCGTGGCATTGCTCGCGACGCTGGTGCTGGTGGTGGGAACAGCCGTCACCGCCGGTCCCACGGGACTCTTCTTCCTGCTGTTCGGCGGCATCCCATTGCTGATCATCTTCGCGGAGTTCACCCGCTTCTACTCCTTCACGGTGGCCGACTCCCCGGACGGTCTGCGGATCAGCTCCGGTCTCTTCCAGGTCCGCACGCAGACGATCCCGCCGGGCCGTGTCCAGGCGATCGAGTTCGTCCAGTCCCTGCTGTGGCGGCGGCGTGACTGGGTGCGGGTGCGGTTGAACGTGGCCGGCGTCCGGCAACGCGACGACGATTCCGACACGAGCGATCAGGTGCTCCTGCCGGTTGCTCCCTACGCCGTGGCCTTGGCCGTCGTCGGACACGTGCTGCCCGGTGTCGATGCTCGTGCGGTGCCCCTCTCCCCGGCCCCGCCGAGGGCGCGGCGCCGTGCCTGGATCCAGTACCGCGAGCTGGGGGTCGGTCACGACGATCAGGTCTTCGTGACCTCCCGCGGACGGTTCGTGCGGCGCCTTGCCGTGGTGCCGCATGCCCGCAGTCAGTCGGTGCGCGTCAACCAGGGCCCCTGGCAGCGCCTCCTGGGTCTCGCGTCCATGTATGTGGACTCGGTGCCCGGGCCCGTCAGGATCGGCGCCCTGCAGCGGGATGCCGCAGAGGCGCGGTCCCTCGCCGAGGAGCAGAACACCCGAGCCCTGGCGGCACTGAACGCTGCCGGCAACGGCCGCTGGATGGCAGCGGGCGATCCGAGTGGGCACGGTGAGACCGATGCCTGAGGCGCGTCTGGCGGTCGGTGTCGTCGGGGTGGGAAGGGCCGGTGCGGTGCTCGGTGCGGCACTGGACCGGGTGGGCCACCGCGTCGTCGCGGTCCATGCCACATCACCGGCGTCTCTGGACCGCGCGTCCCGCCTTTTCCCCGACGCCCCCGTCGTACCGGTCCCGGAGGTCTTCGCACGGTCCGATCTCGTCCTGCTCACCGTCCCGGATGATGTGCTGCCCGGACTCGTGGCGCAGGCCGCCGACGAGGGTTGGGTACGGCCGGGCCAGTTCATCGTCCACTGCTCCGGCCGGTACGGCATCACGCAGTTGGGTCCCCTCACCGAGTGCGGCGCCCTGCCGTTGGCGCTGCATCCTGTCATGACCCTCACCGGTCGTATCGAGGACGTGGACCGTCTCGTCGGGTGTCCCTTCGGTGTGACCGCACCCGAGTCGCTGCAGACGGTGGCTGCCGCTCTCGTGGTCGAGATGGGTGGTGAGCCGATGTTCGTGCTCGAAGAACGCCGCCCGCTGTACCACGCGGCTCTCGCGCACAGTGCCAACCACATGATCACCCTGGTGGCCGAGGCCATGGACCTGCTGAGCCTCGCCGGGGTCGAGCGGCCCGACAGGATGCTCGGCCCACTGTTGGGTGCGGCGCTCGACAACGCGCTCGCCCACGGGGACCGCGCCCTTACCGGACCGGTCTCGCGCGGCGACGCGGGTACCGTCGCGACCCACCTGTCCGAACTCGCGGACGTCTCCGAGGCGATCGCTGAGTCCTACCGCAGCCTCGCCCGCCGCACCGCCGACCGGGCGCTGGCCGCGGGCACCCTGGATCCCGCTGTCGCCGAACGACTTCTCGGAGTCCTCGCCGACCGCCGCGCCTGACCCTCCCCGTGCGTGGGCCTCCCCGTGCGTGGGCCTCCCCGTGCCTGGGACCGCCTTTGTGGCTCTCCTTGTGGCTCCGTGCCCGTACCCCCCGTGCCCCCTCTCGGCCACCGCGATGCCGAAACAGTCGCATGCGACTGAAGACGTCAGGTGCGACTGTTCGAACGGTCGCGCGCGACGTCTTCAGTCGCTTGCCTGGGGCCGCGGCGGGTTCCGTGGGCGCGGCGACCACGGAGATCCCCACACGGTGAATCGACGGGTGAGCCCCGCGTGACCGAGCGCAGAGTCGACCGGATACGTCGGAGGCGACTGCTCGAACAGTCGCCTCCGACGTAAGCCGTCGCATGCGACTGTTTCGGGCAGTCGGTGGGCTGGCAGTCGGTGGGCTGGCAGTCGGTGGGCTGGCGTCGGTGGGCGGGCAGTCG
>CAIWTL010000041.1 GCA_903915555.1 uncultured Micrococcales bacterium
AGCCGAGGGACCGGTGTGTCCGGGCTGGGCCCGGATGCACCGGTCTTCGGCGTAGCGAGCGGCGCCGTCCGGGTGAAATGGCAAGGATTGCCCGCGACGGTGTCGCGCAGTAGCCGAAGGACCGGGCAGACGCCCGGCGGCGTGGGGGTGGCAGTCCGTGACACGATGGACCCGCAGCCCCGATGACCTGCAGGGTGCGACCTGCGGGCGGCGAAGGAGGAGCCGATGCCCTTGCTCGAAGGAGCCGGTCCCATCAGGATCGACGGCGGGCCGGTGGGGGTTCTGGTGGTGCACGGGTTCACCAGCACTCCGCGGGGGATGCGGCCGCTGTGCGACGGGCTCGCCGCGGCGGGCTACTCGGTGTCGGCGCCGCGTCTGCCGGGCCACGGGACCTCGATCTCGGAATGCAACCGCACCACGTGGCACGACTGGTACGCCGAGGTGGCACGCAGCTTCGACGAGCTGCGCGACAGTTGCGAGCGGGTGGTCGTGTTCGGTTTCTCGATGGGAGGTTCCCTCAGCCTGCGGCTCGCCGAACAGCGCGGCGACGAGGTGGCCGGCCTCGTACTGCTCAACGCGGCCGTCTTCACCACCCGACCGGACCGACACCTGCTGCCCGTACTGGCACGCGTCATCCCTTCCTGGCCCGGCATCTCGAACGACATCAAGAAGTCCGACGTGGTGGAGCAGGCGTACGACCGGATCCCCGTGAAGGCCGCGTACTCGCTGAACCAGCTGTGGTCGGTGGTCCGGCCCGAACTGGGAATGGTCAGCCAGCCGACGCTGGTCTTCACGAGCCTCGAGGACCATGTCGTGGAGCCCGAGAACAGCGACTACATCCTCGAACACATCAACAGCGTCGACCGGCACCAGGTGGTGCTCCCCGACAGCTATCACGTGGCCCTCCTCGACAACGACGCGCAGACCGTCATCGACGACACGGTGGACTTCGTCGCGCGGGTCACGGCCTGACGACTCATGAACGACCCCCGGCCCCTGTGCACCGTGGACCCGTCCCTGGTGGACCACGTCAGACAACTGCTCGACGACGCAGGGGTGCCGAGTGCGGAGTCGCCGCAGGCGGACGGCCGGATCTCGGTCGTGGTGGCGCCCGCGGACGAGGAGCATGCGCGGGCGGTCATCGGGCTGGTGCTACCCCATCTGCTGGCCGACGACGGAGCCCAGCCGCCCGGCGCACTGTCGCAGCGGCTCATCCGGACGGAGGAGCCGGGCCCCGGACTGCCGGGCGGCCTCGTCGACGGCCGCATGACGTTCGGATACGCCGACCCGCTGGAGGATCACCCCGACGACCACGGTGACTTCGTTCCCCCGCATCCACCGCCCGTGCCGCGGCCGCGCGACCGCATCGCCCGGGCTGCGTGGGTGGGAGTCATCGGTGGTCCGCTGCTGCTCATCGCGGCTGTCCTCCTGGGTCTTCCCGGCATCCTCACCACCGCGGGACTGGTCGGGTTCTTCGTCGGGTTCGGGGTCCTGGTGTTCCGCCACGAGGAGCGTGACCGCCACGGGGACGGCTGGGACGACGGCGCGGTCGTCTGAGCCGTCCAAAACCCACCCCCGTCTGGCAGGCTGTGGCCGACACCATCACCAGGGAGGACCGACGTGCCCATCAGCGACCGAATCGAGATGCGGGGCCACATCCTCGACACGGGAGAACTGCCTCGCGTCCTCAACGAGATCCTGGAGGGTGGCGGCGACTTCGTCATCGAACGCTTCGAGGTCGGCAAGTTGCCCAAGGACGAGTCCTGGGTGCAGATCATGGTCTCTGCGGACACGCAGGAACACCTGCGTGAGGTGGTCAACCGGCTCCAGGAGTTCGGCGCGAATCTGCTCGATCCCGGCGAACCCGTCGTCGTCGAGGCCGATGTTGCGGGAAGCCTCCCCCTCGGGTTCTACTCCTCGACCAATCTCGAGACGGAGGTCATGATCGACGGCGAGTGGGTGACCGTCGAGAACCCCGAGATGGACTGCGGCATCGTCATCGAGGATGGCGTCCCCAAGACGCGCCCCATGGCCGACATCGAGGTGGGTGACCAGGTGATCGTCGGTCCCCGCGGCGTCCGGGTCATCACGGAACCGCTCAAGCTCAACCCCGACGACAGCCACTTCGAGTTCATGAACTCCGTCGTGTCGAGCGAGAAGCCCCAGGCACTGCAGGTCCGACTCATCGCCGACGACTTCCGCAGGGTCAAGGCGGAGGGCAAACGGATCCTGTGGGTGGGGGGTCCGGCGATCGTCCACACCGGATCCGCGCCCGCGATGGTCGCGCTCATCGAGGCCGGCTACGTGGACCTCCTGTTCGCCGGCAACGCGCTGGCGACGCATGACATCGAGGCCAACATGTTCGGCACGTCCCTGGGCGTCGACCTGTCGGACGCCACGGGTGTCGAACACGGCCACGAGCACCATCTGCGTGCCATCAACCGGGTCCGACGGGCCGGCTCGATCAGGGCGGCCGTCGACGAAGGGCTGATCACCGGCGGGATCATGCATGCGCTGGTGAAGAACGACAAGGACTTCGTGCTCGTCGGCTCGGTGCGTGACGACGGCCCGCTGCCCGACGTCTACACCGACGTCATCGAGGGACAACGGGCCATGCGCGCCGCTCTCGAGGACGTCGGCTACTCCATCATGGTGGCCACGATGCTCCATGCCATCGCCACGGGGAACCTGCTCCCCGCCGCCATCCCCCTGGTGTGCGTGGACATCAATCCCGCGACGGTCACCAAGCTGTCCGACCGCGGCTCGGCCCAGGCCGTGGGTGTGGTGACCGACATCGGCCTGTTCATGGAGCAGTTGGCGATGGAACTGGTGCCGGGTTACCGCAGCAACGCCTGACGGACGCGACTCACCCGGCCCCCCGGCACGCGCTCACCCCGTCAACTGTCCGGGGTGTTGCGCGCGACCCCCTCGGACCTCGTCGCCGACTGGGCCTTGGCCGTGGCCGTGCTGCTCTCGACGGCTCGCGCGACCTTCGCCGCGGAGCCGCTCGCAGCGGCGACGGCAGCGTCCCGCTCGACGGCCTCGGCTTCTGACGTCGTCCCAGCCCCGGTGGGGGACGGCCCGTGGTCACGGGCGAGGTCCGCGGCCCCCACGATCCCGGCGAGGTTGCCGAGCTCCGCCGGGATGATCGCCGTCATCGGCCGTTGGGCCCGTGCCACCAACTGCGCCGCGTACTCCCGTTTGGCCGGGGCGAGCAGCAGGTCGCCGGCCTCGACGACGCCACCTCCGATGACGAAGGCGGCCGGGTCCAGCAGGGTCGCCACCTCGACCATGCCCCGCGCGAGCCACGCCCCCGCCACCTCGAAGGCCTCGATGGCCACCTGGTCACCCCGTTGCGCCGCCTCGGTGATGTGCGGACCCTGCACGCCCTCGGGAGTGCCGTCCCCGTAACCCAACATGATCCCGGCCTCGAGACGCCGCTCCGAGGCCAGTCCCCGCGCGGTGCGGACGAGGGCGTTGCCGCTGGCGTACTGCTCCCAGCATCCGTGGCGCCCGCATCCGCACAGCCGCCCGTCCGGGACGAGCCGCAGGTGGCCGAACTCCGCCCCCACGCCGTTCGCACCGCGCTGCAGGACGCCGCCGAGGATGATGCCGCCGCCGATACCGGTGCCGACCGTGACCATGACCAGGTCGTTCTCCCCACGCCGGCGCCCTGCCCCGAACCGGAACTCACCCCACGCGGCGGCGTTGGCGTCGTTCTCGATCACTGTCGGCAGCCCCACGGCACGTTCGACCTGCATCCGCAACGGCTCCTCGACCCACCCGAGGTTGGGGGCGAAGATCACGCGGGAGCGTGTGGCGTCCACCAGACCGGCGACGCCGATGCCCACGGCCTCGACGTCGTGGCCGTCGAAGGCCGACACCAGTTCGACGATGACCTCGAGCACCGCGTCGGGGTCGCGCACAGGGGTGGACTTCCGCTTGCTGTCGACGAGTTCGCCGTCGGCCGAGACCACCCCGACCGCGATCTTGGTGCCTCCGATGTCCACGCCGATCGTGTACGACTCGCCATTACCGGCCACGAATCCTCCAAGGCTCACCGGGACTGCCCGCCCAGGATCCCGAGGCTATCCGCATCGTCGCCCGGTTGCTCCGCTCGCCTCCGAACCCCGGCCGCGCGGAGCACCCGCCTCACGGGATGCCGCGGGCCCGTTCCTGCGCGACCACCTCGGCGAGATCGGACAGGCGCCCCAACCCCGCCAGAGGCTGCGCCATCCGGCGGTTGCCCCGCAGCGCGGGAGCGGCGCGATCCAGGAAGGCCCAGTAGCCGGCCGTCAAGGGGCAGGCCTGCGGACCGACCCGTCGGTCGGGCCGGTACTCACAGGTCCCGCAGAAGTCACTCATGCGCTTGATGTAGGCCCCACCGCTCGTGTACGGCTTCGTCGCGAGCCGGCCACCGTCGGCGTACTGCGACATGCCCACGACGTTCCCGACCATGACCCACTCGTACCCGTCGACGAAGGACCCGTGGAACCAGTCGGTCAGTTCCTGCGGGTCGTAGCCGCGTTGCAGCGCCCAACTGCCGAGCACCATCAGCCGTTCGATGTGGTGGGCCCATCCCAGCCGCTGCACCCGGTCCAGCACGACCGACAGACAACGGGCGGTGACGGCCTCGGCGTCGAGGGTGCGGAACCACTCCGGCAGCGGTTCCGTGTGATGCATCTCGTTGCTGTCCGCGTACTCGGGCGGGAACCACCAGTACAACTGCCACATCCACTCCCGCCAGCCCGCGATCTGTCGCACGAACCCTTCCACGGCCGCCAGGGGCGCCCGACCGGCGTCATACTCCGCGACCACTGCTCCGATGACCTCCTGCGGGTCGAGCAGCCCGAGGTTCAGCGGTACGGAGAGCAGCGAGTGCGACATCCAGTCGTCGTCGGCCAGCATGGCGTCCTCGAACCGACCGAACGTGGGCAACCGCAGTCGGATGAAGTGCTCCAGGGCCGCCATGGCCTCCTGCCTCGTCACGGGGAACCGGCGCGGACCGTCGTGGCCCGAGAATCGCACCCCCTCGGCCTCCCAGCGATCGAGGTCGGCACGCACCTCGGCGTCGATGTCGTCCTCACGGGGCCACCAGGGATCGGGCACGGGGAGTCGGGACTCGCCCTTCGGCGGCGGCTCGCGGTTCTCGGCGTCGTAGTTCCAGGAGCCGCCCACGGGACGGTCGCCATCCATGAGGACCCCGGAGCGACGGCGGTAGTCACGGTAGTAGTCCTCCATCACGAGGCGACGGCGGCCGTCGGCCCACTGCCGGAACTCGTGGATCGGGGTGACGAATCCGCGCGCGGGCAGCATAGTCAGCCCTCTCGTTGCGACGAACGACTGCGCACCGCGGGACGTCGGGAACACACACTCGTCGGGCTCGGCCTCCCGCAGTGCCTCCCCGTACGTGTGACTCCGGACGAACTGGGCGCGGTCCCCCAACTCGGCGGCGCGGTGGCGCAGCGCCGACAGGATCAGATGGGCCTTGGCGCGGTGATAGACCCGACGCTCGAAGACGGCCCGCGACTCCACCAGGAGGATGCGGTCCGCATCGTCGGTGAAGTGCGGACCGAGCTGGTCGGCGAACAGCCAGCGCACCCGGTCAGTCCCGATCGGCCGGGGTGGGCCAGCCCGAGAAGCCGTCGTCGTCCGCGGTGTCCCCGTCGGCGGGGAGGTCGTCGACGACGTCCAGATCGTCGTCGAGGGGGACGTGGCGCACCGGAGCCTCCGCGGGGGTCTCGTCGGAGAGGGTCTGCCGGATCGTCTCGGCGAAGTCGATCGCGGCCGACGTCAGCCGCTCGACGGTCTCGGGACTGACCGAACGGGCCTGTCGGATCGCCTGACACACGGGGCAGTAGGCGCATTCGGGCGCCGTGCCGGGGGCGGCACCCAGGGAGGAGGAGGTGAACTGCGTCGCGATCTCCATGATCCGCAGCCCCGCCCGCATGGTCGCGGGATCGGCCAGGAGCCGGTCGCGGATCACCTCGAAGAGTCGCGCGGCCTCCACCCCCGCATCCCCGGCGGAGTCGTCGTCGTGCCACCACGGGTTCTGGGTCATGATCGCCGCCCTCCGTCCCTCGGCAAGAATCTCACCCGCATGACGCCGTCCGCCAGACCCGCCCCGGCGATCCGGTACCGCTGCAGGGCGCCGGGCAGCGCCAGGACCCGGCGGTAGGAGCCCACCGTCACGATGAGTTCGTTGCCCCGTTCCGCGAGGTCGACGTCGCCCTTCACCGCGAGGGGAAGCCGCAGCACGAGGACGATCTGGTCCCCCAGCCGCTCCAGCCCCAGCGGTGGTTCGACGGGCGGCAGCGCCAGCGGGTCACCCTGTGGGTAGACATCCTCGGCGAGCGCCGCAAGGTCGGCCAGTCCGACCGGCTCGGCAGGCAGGTACGGGACCGTCAGCACGGGCACGGGATCCAGATCGTCGCGTGCCGATCGGAGTCGCTCCTGCTGCGCCTTGACCCATCCCGCACGCCACCGGTCACGTCCCGCGGGGAACACGCGGTTGGCGAGGGCACCGTCGACGCGGTAGCCGTACAGCGACAACGAGGTGAGGGTACGCCTGGCTTCGGCCAGCACCACGGAGTCCGGGGTGAGGACCAGCCGTACCGAGGCACTGTCGGAGGTGAGGACCTCCCGGACCTGCCCCAGATCGTGGTGGAGCCGTTCGACCGCATCCAACACGCCCGAGTCGGGCATGGGCATTCGGGCAGCCTTCGACAGCGGAGCCCGCAGCGCGCTGACCACCCGCCGCTCGAACGGCCAGATACGCCTCATGTACCAGTCGAGGGCCTCGGGCAGGGCGAGCAGGCGAAGCGTCTCCGCCGTCGGAGCGCAGTCGAGGATCACGAGGTCGTAGTCGCCCGTGCGCACCTTGTCGCGGACCTCCAGCAGGGACAGGACCTCCTCCGCGCCGGGCAGGACCGTGAGCTCCTCCGCCGACACGCTGTCGACCCCGGCCGAGGACAGCACCCCCGACAGGTAGTCCTGCACCGCGCCCCACGAGCGCTCCAACAACTGGCGGGCATCGATGTGTTCCACCCAGAGCCGATCGGCGAGACGCTGTGGCGAGCCCGGTGTCACCTCGACGGCGAGGACGTCCCCCAGCGAGTGGGCGGGGTCGGTCGACATGACGAGGGTGCGTCGGCCGCGCTCGGCTGCGGCCACGGCGGCGGCGGCGGAGAGGGTGGTCTTGCCGACTCCTCCCTTGCCCGTGTAGAGCACCACGCGGGTCATGCGCCCGACTCGATCTGCTCCTTGAGACCCTTCAGCGCTGTGCGGACGATGACCTTCTCCGCGCGGCGCCGGAGCGCCCCGATGATGGGGACGGTCAGTTCCATGGCCAACCGGTAGGACACGAGGGTCCGACGCGGTTCGAGGGTGTGGCACGAGTAGATGCCCCACAGTCCGCGCACCGTCTCGCCCTTGACGAGATGCCAGCGGACCTCCCGGTCGGCCCAGGAGTCGTAGCGGTAGACGTGGGTGTCCTGGATGGGACCGGAGTCGAAGACCATCTCGACCTCACGTGGCCGACCACCCGGGAAACGGTCGAGGACCTGGGCGGTGCGGACACCGGGACACCACTGGGGGTAGTCGTCGATGTCGGCGATGGTGTCCATGATGACGGCGGGGGGAGCCGAGATCTCCAACTCGGCACCCGTCTGCTCCGCCATGGGTCGAGGTTAGCCGTTGGCAGCGGGGCGTCGCGGCCCCGCTCTCAGTCGATGTCCAGCACGAACGGCCTGCGGCGGCTGCGGAAGTGTCCGACGTTGACGATCTGGGTGCGTCCGATCGTGACCCGCGGCGCCAGGGGCTGATGGACGTGTCCGTGCAGCAGGTACCTCGGCTGGACGTCCTCGACGTACTCGCGCAGGCGTCGACTCCCCCGTTCCATGCGGCGGGCCACGACATCGAAGGTGCTGTCACCCACTGCGGGCGGGATGTGGGAACAGACGACATCCACGTCGCCCATCGCATCGACTTTTGCCGCGAAGTCCTCGTCGGAGATCTCGAAAGGTGTCCGCATGGGGGTGCGCAGGCCGCCGCCGACGAACCCCAGCCGCAGACCCCCGACCGTCACCTGTCCCCCGTCGATCACCCGGTGCCCGGGCCCGAGGTGAGGTTCCCACAGCGCGGGAACGTCGACGTTGCCGTAGGTCAGGAGACCTGCGGGCATGGCGGCGAACAGCGCCCGGTACTGCTCCTGGACCTTCTGCGAGATCGCCGTCCAGGGGTCCGCCCCGATGGCCTCCCACAGCTCCCGGCTGAAGTCGCGTGCGTCATCGAACCGCCGCTGGGTCCGCAGGGCGATGTAGCGGCGGGCGTTGGCCTCGCCGAAGAGTTCGGGGAAGATGCCCTCACCCGGGTCGTCGTAGTCGAGGAAGAGAACGAGGTCGCCGAGGCAGATGAAGAGGTCGCACCCGTCACCGGCCTCCTTCAGACCCGCCACCCGGCGATGGACGTCCGAGACGGCATGGAGGCGCACCGTCAGCCCACCACCAGGGACAGCAGCGCCATGGCGATGAGGAGGACGCCGATCACCGCGACCGCGCCACCGGCCATGATCGCCACCCGCCGCCCCCTCGACTGGGGGGCCGCCAGCAGCGGTGTCGTCGCGCGACGCTCCTGCTCGGCGAGCATGGCGACCCAGGCGTCGTGGTCGACACCGGTGGGTTCCGCTCCCGGCGGGGCGACCGGAGGTGTCGTCGGTGGCGGCAGCGCAGCAGCGTCAGCCGACGGCACCCCGCCGTGCGCGGGGGGCAGAGGGGTCTGCGGTGTCGGTGCGCCGTCACCCCCTGCCGGCGTGGCGCCCCCGGGGGGAGGGGGAGCCGCGGGGGGCGGAGCGGCGGACGCCGGTCGCGCCGGCGGGGAGGTGGCGGGCGTGAGGCACAGCGAGCACCAGTCGGCGCCCGGGGGAAGCGCGGCACCGCATGTGCGGCAGCGCTCCGTCACCACTGGCCCGCCCCCGGCACCCGATCCCCTTCCATCTCGTACTTCCACGACCACACGGAACGCTTCCACCGCAGCGCCTGTCGGCGCCGCAGCCGGTCGGCGGCGCGCCGCCCCCGTGGCGAGTCCGGATAGATCCGTGCGACGGTCGGCTGCGCCGTCTCCGTGGGGTCGGCCCGCAGGTAGTAGTGGACGATCGCGCCATCCCCGAACGGCTCCAGCCACACCTCGCACGAACCGACGAGGGCGCCGGTCACCGACCATCGGATCCCCTTCTCCCCCCGGTCCATGAAGACGTCGAGGGTGAGATCGGGCCACCACTGACGCCATCGCCGCCGCTCGGCCAGCGCGGCCGCCAGAGCGGCGGGCGGGGCGACGATGAAGGTCTCATCCACCAGATCCACCACAGGCATGACGCCATGGTGCCCCAGAGCAGGCCCCCGGTGCACGCGACCCCTTCCGGCGACACGGCCGGTCGAACGCTGCGGGCAACGACCCCAGACCGTAGGATCCCGAGAAATCGTCGGCCGCCATAGGGGAGCCCGCCATGAAGGAATTCAGCGAACCTGCGCTCGTCGCGCCGCCCACCGAGGGCAATCTGACCGACCATCTGGTCGAGAGCGAACGCGTGGCCGGCGGTCAGGCCGCCATCTCGCTGCCCGACGGCGACGGCTGGCGCGACCTCACGTACCGACAGTTCGCCGACGAGGTCCGCGCGGTCGCCAAGGGCATCGCGGCCAGCGGCGTCGAGGTCGGCGACCGCGTGGGGATCATGTCGCGGACCCGATACGAGTGGACCCTCATGGACTACGCGCTGTGGTACGCCGGCGCCGTCCCCGTCCCGATCTACGAGACGTCGAGCGCCGAGCAGGTGGAGTGGATCCTGGGCGACTCGGGGGCCGTCGGTGTCGTACTGGAGTCCGACCGGCACAAGGCGGTCTTCGACGAGGTGTCGGCCTCGTTGCCCGCTGTCACCCGCGCCTGGGTCATCGACGACGGGGTCGTGGAGGATCTGAAGAACGCGGGCGCGGACTTCTCCGACGACGAGCTGGAGTCCCGTCGCACGTCCGTGACACCGGACGGCGTGGCGACGATCATCTACACCTCCGGGACGACGGGGCGACCCAAGGGCTGCACGATCACCCACGCCAACTTCATGTTCGAGGTCGACTCGGTCATCGCGGGAGCGCCCGAGGTCTTCGCCCCGGGCCAGTCGACCCTGCTCTTCCTCCCCATCGCGCACGTGTTCGGCCGCGTCATCGAGATCGCCTGCGTGAGGGGCCGCATCCGGCTGGGCCACACGGCAGACGTGGCCAATCTGCTGCCCAACCTGGCCTCTTTCCAGCCGACCTTCCTCCTGAGCGTCCCCCGCGTCTTCGAGAAGGTGTTCAACGGAGCGCAGGCGAAGGCCGTGGCCGGTGGGAAGGGCAACATCTTCAACGCCGCCGCCCAGACCGCCATCGAGTACAGCCGGGCGATGGACGACGGCGGTCCGGGGCTCGTCCTGCGACTCAAGCACGCGGTGTTCGACAAGCTCGTCTACGGCAAACTGCGGGCGGCGATGGGCGGCAACGTCCGGCACGCGGTCTCCGGGGGTGCGGCGCTCGGCGACCGGCTGGGGCACTTCTTCCGCGGTATCGGTGTGACCATCCTCGAGGGCTACGGCCTGACGGAGACCTCCGCGGCATCGACCGTCAACCGTCCCGGTGAACTGAAGGTCGGCTCGGTGGGACGTCCCATCCCGGGTACGTCCGTCCGGATCGCCGACGACGGCGAGGTGCTGCTCAAGGGCCCGCACATCTTCCGCGGCTACTGGAACAACGAGGCCGCGACCGGGGAGGCCATCGACGCCGACGACTGGTTCCACTCGGGCGACATCGGACAGATCGACGACCAGGGGTTCCTGCGCATCACCGGACGCAAGAAGGAACTGCTCGTGACCGCCGGCGGCAAGAATGTCGCGCCCGCCGTGCTCGAGGACCGGTTGCGCGCCCACCCGCTGGTGAGTCAGTGCATGGTCGTCGGCGACGGCAAGCCCTACATCGCCTGCCTCGTGACCCTCGATGTGGAGTCACTGCCCATCTGGTTGGAGAACAACGGGAAACCCGCGGACACCCCCGTCACCGCCCTGGTCGACGACCCGGCCGTCAACGCGGAGATCCAGCGGGCAGTCGACGAGGCCAACAAGGCGGTGTCCAAGGCCGAGTCGATCCGCAAGTTCCGCATCCTTCCCGTCGACTGGACGGAGGAGGGCGGCCAGCTGACACCGTCGCTCAAACTGAAGCGCAACGTGGTCATGGCCGAG
This sequence comes from uncultured Micrococcales bacterium, assembly GCA_903915555.1. Lineage (GTDB taxonomy): Bacteria > Actinomycetota > Actinomycetes > S36-B12 > CAIWTL01. The sequence continues at coordinate 11,261 of CAIWTL010000041.1, forward strand.
TTCGGGGATGACGTCGAGGCCCTCTACTCCGCCTGAACCGCTGCTGCTTCAGCCTGCCTGTCGCCGTCCCCCGTCCCGGGGATCGCGCAGTGGCGGCACGAGGCCCCGGTCGGCCAACACGATGAGTGCGTCCGCTGCGGCGCGGTCGAACTCGGGGGGGCCCAGCAGGACGCTCACGACACAGTCCCCGCAGGCGACGGCCCGCACCGGACAGGTCGCACAGTCGATGGCGACGGCCCGGTCGTCGCCCTCGGGGGTCGACGCGGGGTCGGATGTGATGGGGGGCATCTGCGCCCTCCTTCCCATGTCAGCGCCCGCCGTCGTCCGAGTGGTGATCCCATCCGGTCCGACTGTCGGCAGGAGGTCATGTGACCTGTGCGCCGCACGTTAGGAGGGGGGTCCGACAGTCACTGGAGTGGCCCCCGTCCCGGGGCGTCCCGGTCGCGTCAGGGGGTGCCGCCGAGACCGGCCTCGGTCACGCCGTCCTCACCGGTCGGGCGAGCCACGATCTCGATGCGGTCACCGGAGCCGCACCAGCGACAGGTGACGGACAGGACGTCCTGCGAGACCACCTCGGTCTCACTGATCTCCGGCTCACCGGCCATGGTGAGGTGCCAGTACTCCCGGACCGTGCTCGAACGCACCACGTCGAACCGGGTGAGGTTGCCGCAGTGGCCGCATCGCCACCGGCTGTCGGGCCCCGGCAGGGAGATGGACCCCCCCTGGTCACCCGCCACCGCTCCCGGCGAACTCCCGTCCGGCGGGCTCTGGGGCGTTGACGACGGCAGCGACATGGCCGGGACCTCCTGACACGTCCGGGGCGGACGGCCCCAGGATATCCGGTCACCTGCGGGGGCTCGGACGGTGCGCCGACCGATGCTGTCGGACCCCGCTCCTAGCGTGAGCCGCATGAGCCCTGGGACCGCGACCGTTCACGGCGCCGGCCGGCGGGAACGCCGCGATACAGGCCCGACTGACGGCTCGACCGACAGCACGAGTGACGGCCAGTGGGCATTCGACGACCTGGGGTCCCCGCTGCAGTGCGTGGATTTCGTGGTCGTCGACCTCGAGACGACCGG
>CAIWTL010000042.1 GCA_903915555.1 uncultured Micrococcales bacterium
CACGCGGTACTCGTTGTCGTTGTCGGGCACCCTGTTCGCCATGCTGGGCGCGGTGGGAAAGATCCGCGTGGCCGGGGCCGAGGACCGCATGTACGCGCGTTGGCTGTCCGGCTACGCGCGCCAACAGCGGGCCGCTCGACAGGCCGCGGGTGCCGGCATCCGACTGTCGTTGGTCTCCGCCGTGCCGGCGGCTGTCGTATCCCTGATCGTCGTGGTCATCGCCGCCAACACCTCTCCCGCTATGGGGCTGGGGGAATTCACCACCGTGTCGGCGGCCGCCACCCAAGCTGCCGGCGCGTTGACCGTGATGCTGCCGGTGGTGGCGTCACTGGTTGCGTTGGTTCCCGCTGTGACCGCGGTGAACCCCGTGCTGAAAGAGGAGCCCGAGGACACCGACGCAGCCGTGGCGATCCCCGGGGAGTTGACCGGCGCCATCGCACTGCAGGATGTCGGTTTCTCCTATGAGGAAGGCGCGCCGGTCCTGACGGATGTCTCATTCGCGGTTCAGCCGGGAACCATGACGGCGATCGTCGGGCCCAGCGGCTCGGGCAAGTCCACGGTGGTGCGGCTCCTGCTCGGTCTGGAAGTCCCCACCTCGGGTCAGGTGCTCGTGGATGGCCGATCACTGGCGCAGTTGGACAAGGTCGCCGTGCGCCGACAGATCGGCGTGGTGCCTCAGGACGCCGCACTGGCGACCGGGTCGCTTCTGGAGAACATCATCGGGGGGAGGCCGGACCTGACCGAGGACGATGCTTGGGGCGCAGCGGAGCAAGCGGGCCTGGCCGAGGACATCCGGGCCATGCCCATGGGCATGCAGACAGTGGTGAGCGACGGGGCCGGCACGTTCTCCGGCGGGCAGCGCCAGCGGGTGATGCTGGCACGAGCGCTGGCACGACGGCCGAAGATCGTCGTCCTCGACGAAGCCACATCGGCTCTCGACAACACCGCTCAAGCGACCGTCGCCGCGTCCATGGCCGCCCTGGGGGCAACCCGCATCGTTGTCGCCCACAGACTCTCGACCATCCGCGACGCGGATCAGATCGTGGTACTGGTCGATGGCGAAGTGTCACAGGTGGGAACCTTCGACGAACTCGTGGCCGTCCCGGGCGCCTTCCGCGACCTGGCCGCGAGGCAGACGGTCGAGTGACGCCGGAACCGGTGTTGGGGGCGACGCCGCAGGCCGCTACTGTGCGCCTGGTCACCCGCGGCGTGGCAGGGGCAGCCGAGCCGATCAACCTGCCTGCGCTGCCCGCCGAGGCGCCGCTCGTCAGTTGCCTGATGGTGACCCGCGATCGGGCTCCACAGGCGTTCCTGGCCGTCGGATGTTTCCTCCGACAGACGTATCCACAGCGGGAACTGGTGATCGTCGACGACGGCGCTGACGACGACCTTGCCCGCATGGTTGCCGGCCTGGCCGATGAGCGGATCCGGATGGTCCGTCGCCCCGACAGAGGCGAGACCCTGGGCGAGTTGCGCAATATCGCTGTCGGACTCGCGCGGGGGCAGTTGGTGTGTCAGTGGGACGACGATGACCTGTCCGACCCCGACCGACTGTGGTGGCAGGTCTGCGTGCTCACCGACTCGGCTGTCTCCGCCTGTTTCCTGGAACGCTGGACGATGCTGTGGGCGAGCGGACCGCGGGTGGCCGTGGGGCGTCGCCGCCTGTGGGAGGGATCGATGGTCGCGCGCATGGCTGACCTGCCCGCCTACCCGCCCGAACGGCGGGGCGAGGACTCCGCCGTTGCGCAGGCGCTCGTCGACGCAGGGACCATCGCGCTGCTCGACCTGCCCGCGTTGTATGTCTACGTGATCCACGGCCGCAACACCTTCGACGGGGCACACTTCGATGCCCACTGGGAGGCAGCGTCGCATCGATTCGAGGACCCGCAGGCTGCTCTCGCGATGCTCCGAAGCCGGGTGCCCGTATCCCAGGCGGTAGCACTCGCCACGCGCGCCTAGGTGTACCCGGCCAGGGCGTTCATGACAGTCGGCTGATGGGTGGGCCGCCGATGCTGTGGTGGTGCTTGTCGTCGTCATCCCGTGACTCGTCTGACGTTCCCGGGCGGCGGTGCGCCCGACGCTACCGACCGCGCGAACTGCTCACCGGCCTCGAGGCAGCTCGACAGCTTCATGGCCCACGTCACCCAGAGCCCGGGCTCGAGTTGACCGGACCAGCCGTCGGCCCTGCGCACGTGGTGATCGCTGCGACTGTCGGACAGGTCGATCATGCCCGAGGTGGAGAAGACCTTCACCACGCCGTACTCCACGTCGGTGATCTCGGTGACGTCCAGACGGGGATAGTACGACCGAAGGTGATCCAGCACCTCGGTGCTGACGCTGTCACGGTCGTGCGGAGCGGCACGGATCAGCCGGCGCAGGGTGGTCTCGGTGTCGGGGAGGCGCCGGGTGTTGACGTTGCTGAGGTGGCCGGCGGTGACGATCCCCGTGCCGTCGTGCAGGTTCCGAATCATCGCGTGCGGACCGTACACGGTGAGTGCCGACGGGTGTCCCTCAGCGCTGGGGCCGAGTCGAACCCGGAACTCCCGTTTGATCCGATTGAGCGTGTCGAACTGATAACCCAACGGCTGCAGTAGCTGCTCGGTCGCCTCCCAGGCGGAGATGTTCAGCCGCCGGGCGCGGATCGTGACGAGATCGCCGTCGTGTCGACTGAGCAGTTCGAACCCGCCCCCGGACAGTCGCGTGACCGACAGCACCCGGTCGTGGGTGATCAGGTCGACGCCGGCCGGACTCAGTGCATCCTCGCTCAGCGCTCGCAGGAACGAGGGCACGTCGAGGTTGGGTTCCAGTGTCCGCGCGACCCGCTCGGTCCGGGGCGCGAACCAGTCGTCGGCGTCGAGCACCCATTCCGCGAACGGTCCGTCACCGAGTGCCTTCAACTGCGGTAGTCGGGCGCTCGCATCCTCCCAACGCTGCGCCAACGCCTCGAAGGTGGCGACCGTCTGTCCGGTGGGGAAGATCGAGTGGGGTCCCTGGTCGTCGTCGGCCAGAACCGCGTACCAGTTGGTGTCCAGGGAGTCGTCGCCCGCCAGGGCGAGATGAGGGATGATCCGGTCTCCGTGGGCGGCCAGATTGTGGATCAGCAGGTCCTGCAGTGAGAACGCTGTGTCGGGATCGGGATAGTGGAAGCCGCCGTGGAGTCGGCCGGGGTTGTGGGAACTGCTGCCCGACGCCTGATCAGCCTGGTCCAGGATCAGGATTCCGCCGTGGGGCGACGCCGGGGGGCACAGTTGGCCGGACAGCGCCAGAACGCTGGCCATTCCGGCGGAGCCGCCGCCCAGGATGACCCAGTCGGTCTCGATGACAGCGCTCACCCGCTCCCTCCACTCACACCGGCGAGCGTGACACGTGGCTTCTGCCGAAGCATGCTGGATCCGCTGCCGCCGCGGTGCGCGAACCACTGATCGGGTAAGGGACACCGTGTTTGTAGGCCCCGCGGGGCTCGAACCCGCAACCTACGGATTAAAAGTCCGCAGCTCTACCAATTGAGCTAGAGGCCCGGGACTCAGACAAAACTCGGGGGAAAAGCCCCGGGAGGCCTGGTCCGTCTCCAGCGGTTGCTGCTGGATGGGCTTCCATTGTGCCAGCGAGAGGGCCGGGTCAGCGATCGCGTATGGGTACTTCCGGCGAAGTAGTTCCGTAACAGGGGCATTGCCCGCCTCCGAGGCACACAACGTCGTGATGTTGAGGTGTGTGATTGCGCCGTCGGCAAGGCTGATTCACGCGGTGTTGTCGTACGCGTTCTGGAGGTCCTGGTCCTTGCGCCACTGGTTGTAGGCGATAGCGTTCTGAGCGAGGGCCGTCGCGAGGACGACGAACTCCTGGTCAAGGATGCTGGCGGGCATGTGTGTTCGCTGCCGCTTTATGGTGGCGTGGAGTGACTCCGTGTCGTTGCGACGTCCGTAGACGTGGCGGAACTGTTCGGAGTCCGGCGCGTAGAGGCGGACG
>CAIWTL010000043.1 GCA_903915555.1 uncultured Micrococcales bacterium
AGCACCTCGTGCTCGCGGCGCGGGAGTTCGGCGCCGACGCCGTCGCCCACGGCTGCACCGGCAAGGGCAACGACCAGGTGCGCTTCGAGGTGGGGGTGCGGGCGTTGGCGCCCGACCTCGAGGTGCTCGCCCCGGTTCGGGTGTGGGGCATGACCCGCGACGACTGCATCGCCTACGCCGCCACCCGGCTCCATGCCGACGTGATCGTCGACGTCGCGACGCTCACGGGGGCAGCGACAGTGGGCCTCGGTCGTCAGCACGCGGCGCTCTACAGCCCGCAGGACCGCCTGGCCGCACAGTTGGCCCGGGCCGGTGACTCGTGCGGGGAGGCGCTCTGGCGCATGCCGCTGGTGTCGGAGTACGAGTCGGCGATCTCGTCGCCGCTCGCCGACTCGGCGAACACGAACACCGACGAGCACACCCACGCGGGCTCCATCACCGCCGCCCTGTTCCTGCAGCCGTTCGCGCATGGCGTGCCGTGGGCCCATCTGGACATAGCCGGTACCGGGCGCACCGAATCCGATCGTGCCGACTGCCGAAAAGGCGCCACCGGGTTCGGGGCCGAACTGCTGGCGCAGTGGGTCCGTGGCCGCTGATCCGCGACGTTCCCGGGCCGCGGTCAGGCGCCGGGTGCGCCGTCCCCGGCCGGTGCGGTCCCGCCGTCGGGGGACACCTCCTCGACGGACGCCTCCGGTTCGGCGTCCGGGGGCACGGCTGCCCCCGCGACATCGGCCCCGGTCGCCGGTTGCGCCGCTGCGAGGTCCGCGGCGATCGTGGCGAGGGCGGCGTCCACGTCTTCCATGCGGTAACCGCGCAGTCCCACCCTGAACCTGAGCGATCGCACGGCCTCGGCGGTGACGGGGGACTCCAACGCTGCAGGGGCGTCGTCGGCCTGGTCGGTTCCCGGGTCCGCCCGACCGGTCAGCAGCAGCGCAGCACCCAGGATCACCAACACGGCGAACGCGACGAACACCCACACCACGAGGCAACCTCCGGGCACCGGTCGATGTCGCGGCCGGGTGGCGCCGAGCCACGGCCTGCGGACATGAGGATAAGCCCTGCGGGGTCGGCCCTCCGCCCACTCCTCACCCCAGCCCATCAGGGATACTCGGTGGGACGACGACGGGAGACCTCGTGCTGCGACTGGGAACCCACTCCTACCCGGACGACCGCCTGCTGATCATGGCCATCGTCAACCGGACCCCCGACTCCTTCTACGACCGGGGCGCGACATATGCGGACGGTGCGGCGCTCGATGCCGTCGACCGTGCCGTCTCGGAGGGCGCCGACATCGTCGACATCGGTGGGGTGAAGGCCGGGCCCGGGGCGGTGGTCGACACCGCCGAGGAGTTGCGTCGCACGGTGTCCTTCGTTGCCGAGGTCCGCTCCCGCTACCCGTCGGTCGTGATCAGCGTGGACACCTGGCGGGCGGAGGTGGGACGCGCCGTGTGCGGCGAGGGCGCGGACCTCATGAACGATGCATGGGGTGGCCATGACCCCGATCTGGCGGCGGTCGCCGCCGAGTTCCGCGTGGGCCTCGTCTGCACGCATGCGGGTGGACAGGTCCCGCGCACGCGGCCACATCGCGTCCTGTACCGCGATGTCGTGGCGGACATCGTGACCACCACGACCGGCCTCGCCGAACGCGCGGCGGAACTCGGCGTGCCCCGGGAGTCGATCATCATCGACCCCGGCCACGACTTCGGGAAGACGACCGAGCAGACGTTGGCGGCGACGGCCGCGACCGGCGAACTGGTGGCCACCGGCTGGCCCGTGCTCATGTCGCTGTCCCGCAAGGACTTCGTCGGCGAGACGCTGGGGATCACCGAGCCCACCGAGCGGCTGACCGGGACCCTGGCCGCGACCGCCGTCACGGCATGGCTCGGTGCCCGGGTCTGGCGCGTGCACGACGTGGCCGTGACGCGGCAGGTCCTCGACATGGTGGGGGCGATCCGCGGGGACCGTCCGCCGCGCCTGGCCGTCCGCGGACTCGCCTGACCCACGCGCCACGCCGCCCCGGGAGGGCGTAGGTTGCCCCCGTGGCCCCCATCCGCCCCCCACGTCGGCAGGTCGGTCCGATGAGTATCCGGCCGGACCAACTGCAGCGCACGACCTACGATCAGCGCCTGCTCGACTCCCGCCACGATGCGGACTGGATGACCACGGACCCCTGGCGGGTCATGCGCATCCAGGCGGAGTTCGTGGAGGGGTTCGGGGCGCTGGCCGAACTGGGTCCCGCCATCTCCATCTTCGGCAGCGCCCGGACCGCCCGCGACCACCCCGACTACGCGCTGGCCCGAGATGTCGCCGAACGGCTGGTGCGCGCCGGGTACGCGGTCATCACCGGCGGCGGTCCCGGGATCATGGAGGCAGCCAATCGCGGAGCCGAGGAGGCCGGTGGCGTGTCGGTGGGACTGGGGATCGAGTTGCCCTTCGAACAGCGCCTCAACGATTGGGTCGATGTCGGCATCAACTTCCGCTACTTCTTCGCCCGCAAGACCATGTTCGTGAAGTACGCGCGTGGGTTCGTGGTGATGCCCGGCGGGTTCGGCACCCTCGACGAGCTCTTCGAGGCGCTGACCCTCGTCCAGACACACAAGATCACGACGTTCCCGATCGTGCTGATGGGCACCCGTTTCTGGTCCGGGCTCCTGGACTGGGTGGGGGAGCAACTCATCTTCCACGAGCTGATCAGTCCCTCGGACCTCGACCTGCTGCAGGTCACCGACAGCGCCGAGGAGGCCGTGTCGATATTCGTCGACGCCGACGACTCGGTGGGTCCGGCGGCCTCCCCACCGAACCCCGCCGACGAGGACATCGCCTGGCAGCGTCCGGGGATGTGACGGCCCCACTGCGGATCAGCCGAACACCGCCAGAAGTTGCTCCGTCCACGCCACGAGCCGCTCCCCGGCCCACAGGTGGGCGACGATCGTCGAGTAGCCGCCTTCGGCGACCGCGGTCCGCGACTCGTACCAGAACCACTCGTCGCCACGCATCGGCTGGTCGTCCGGGAACTGCATCGACCAGCGGACTGTGCTGGCCGGGGCCGGAACGGTGAGCACGGGAAGGACTGTTCCCGGCCACGCATCCACCAGCGCGGCGACGGCGGCGACGCCCCCCGTCGGGGAACGGTGCCGGCACCACCCGTCGATGCGGGCCTCACCGGCACCGGTGAAGGGGAATGGTGTGGCGAACCGGAAGTCGAACGCCCGGGCGAAGTCCGGGACGAGCCCCTCGATGAACGGCATCTCGACGCAATCGGCACGGGGCACCGGGCGCGGCGAACGCGGGTCGACCCGGACCGCTGACTCCCGCAGGCCTCCCAGGACGACATGGGCACGGACGAGGGGTGCGCCGTCTTCCCCCACCATCTGCGCCGACGCGTGGGTCACGTACTTCCCGCGGCGCAGCACCTCCGCCCGCACCTTGACCGGCCCGGGAGACACCGGCGCCACGAAAGCGACGTCGATGCTGCGCACCGGGAGTTCGCCGAGACCGGGGAGCTCCTGGACCGCCCGCACGGTGATGGCTGCCGACAGGCCCCCGAAGGCAGTGCGTCCCTGAGCCCAGTCGGCGGGTACGGCGGCCGACCAGCCGTCGCCCTCCGGCGTGACGGCCGACGCCTCGTCGAACGGCGTCACCGTCAGGCGCCCAGGGTCGCGAGACGCTTGGACATGGCCTCGATGAGCGTGTCGGGAAGCGCGGGACGCAGGGCCTCGAACATGGTGCGGTAGTACCACCGGGTGCCCTCACGGCCGCCGTTGAACCTGTCCAGGTACGAGTCCCCCGACGCGTCCACGGCGGCCGCCGTGTCGCTCAGGTTGTGCAACTTGTCGCACGCGATCACCAGACAGGCACCGGGATCCGACGCGGAGCCGTCGCCCGCAGGGGCGGCGAGTTGCCGCACCCGGGCGATGTGTTGCTCCTTGCGGTCGCGCCACGGCGGCTTCGTGGCCGGGTCCTCGACGGAGCTGTCGGTCGCTGCGTTCACGAGCTGGGCGACCCGGGGCCCGAACATCGACTGGATCTCCCGCAGCCGGTTGTCGCCACCCGTGTCCTCCACGATGTCGTGCAGGACCGCGGCGATGACGAGGTCCTCCATCTCCGCCTCGTAGATCGGAACCCCGAGTCCGTAGTGCCAGACGTTCCCGGCGACGGTGAGGGGATGGGTGATGTAGGGCGTGCCCCGGTCGTCCTTGCGGGTCTGCGGGCTGTGCAGCACCGCGGCGTAGGCCATCGCCATCGGCAACCGGGCGGAGTACAGGGCCCCCTCGGGGACCGTGAGCAGGTCGGGGATCTCGTCGTCGGCGGGGACACCGGTGACCTGCGGGTGGGGCGGTGGGACGTCGGTCATTGGATCAACCTAACCCGCCGGGAGACGCCGTCCATCGTCGCCCGGCGCACCGATCCGCCGGCCGGGACCCACCCCTCCCGGACGCCCCAGGGGACGCGATCGGCACCTCGGGCGTGACTCGGGGTTTGCTCCGGCCGATGCGGGGTATGCCGCCCTCGAGCCGGCGTGAAGCAGGACACTCCGGACCATCGACCAAGGAGCCGACATGAACCGCAATGACCTGGGAACCCAGTTCGAGATCACCCCCGATGACCGCGATGTGATCGCTGACGTCATCGTCGTCTGGGCCTGACCCCCACCGGTCGCGCGCCCCTTCCCGCGCGACCACGACGAGACCCCGGTCCGTTCTCGGGCCGGGGTCTCGTCGTGTCTCGTTCCGGGCTGCCGGTGCGTGCCCGGAGGTTCAGGCGCTGTCGGTGTCGACCTGCTTGGCGGTCTCGGACGCCGCCTTGGCGGCCACACTCGCGGCCTCGTTGGCAACACCTCCGGCCGACTTCGCGACATTGCCGGCGGCACCACCCGTCTTGTCTGCGGCGTCCGCGGCCGCGGCACCGACGGTCGCGGCGGCGTCCGACACCCGCTGGGCGGCCCGGTCGGTGAAACTGGCCGCCTCTGCCGCCGCATCGGCAACCCCGCCGGCGGCCTTCTCGGCGGCGGTACTGACTGCGTCGGCCCACACGTTCGCGGTCTGCGACACCTCGTTCGCGTTGCCGCCCCGACGTTTCGCGACCGCCAGCCCGGCGACCGCGCCAGCTGCGGCAGCCACGATCAGTAGCGCCTTCTTCATGTCCATCACTCCTGTCATTCGCCGGCCGAGCGCCGGAGCCGCTGCTCATCCCCGGTGCAGCGTCGGTGCTCACGGTACGAGCAACCGGCGGCTTTGTCATGCGGCACCCCCGACAGGATGGCTTTGCCGTTCGGCATGACGGGAACCCCAGACCTGACTAGGCTCACACAGTCTGGACTGGAGGTACTGAGGTGTCACGCAAGGTCGACAGCCGCATGGGAGTCTTCGACGCGGTGATGTGGGGCGTCGAGACCGACCCACTGCTGCGCTCCGTGATCACGATGGTGGTCATGCTGGAGAAGAAGCCCAATCGCAAGGTCCTCACCCAGCGCATCGAAGAGATGAGCATCCGCGTCCCGGCACTGCGGAGACGCGTCGTCGGAAACCCCGTCTCGTTGGCGCCCCCACGCTGGGAGTCCACCGACGA
>CAIWTL010000044.1 GCA_903915555.1 uncultured Micrococcales bacterium
CTCGGGGAGAAGCCACGGCGGGACGAGGCCGTCCCCAGCATCGTCCTGTGGGCCTTCCGCCCATGTCACGATGCGCCTCCCATCGAGTTCCCGCTGGAGACTCTGGAGTGCCTGACGGGCAGCCTCGTGACTGAACATCTGGTGCGCTCGGTCGAGTCCGGCCCGTTGCAGCTGCCGCCACTCGTCCGCGTCCTCGTAGAGGCGCGTCACAAGGTCGGCGAAACCGTGGGCGTCAGTTGCGGTGGGATAGTCCTCCGCCGCCATGCCCTCGAGCGCGACCGGCGTCGCCGCGACCGGGAGACCCGCCGCCCACGCCTCGGAGATCTTGCCCTTGATGCCGGCGCCGAACCTCAGGGGGGCCAACGCCAGCCTGGCTGAGTCGAGGTACGGCTGCATGTGAGGGACGTTGCCATGGACCCGGATGTCGTCGCGGTCCGGATCGGTGAGCCCCGCCGGCCGCGGGGTGCCGATGATGTCCACGCCACCGTCCCGGACCGAACGGGGCAACAACGGCCACACTTCGTCGACGAACCACCGGATGGCGTCGAGATTCGGCGCATGCCGGAACGACCCCACGAAGAGCAGGCCACGCCGGGATGCCCAGTCGGGCGGACTGTCGTGGACGGCGTGGATGGTCCCCACCCGGCGGACGACCGCCTGAGGATCGAGTCGGGTCAACACCTGACCCTCTTCGTCGGAGACAACGACGCACACATCCACCTGGCCGGCTGCCCACGTCTCGCGGCGCCGGTCCACCTCCGCACGGGCGCGCCCGAACACGCTTCCGGTGAGTTCGGCCTGCCTGGCCTCCCTGACGTGCTGCAGATCGACGGTGTCCCACACTGTCGGGACCTCCGGCACGATTTCCCGCGTCCACGGCAACCAGTCCCAGGCGGCGGACAGATGGGAGAACCAGACCGACGCCATCCAGTCGCGGTTTCGCCGCACGAACCCCGCAGCGCGGTCCGCGGCGTCGATGACCTCCACCCCGGCGGACTGGAGCCGGCGCACCCAGCTCGCATCGGAGGAGGCACCGGGCGAGAGCATCACGACCCGCAGGCCCAGGTCCTGCCAGCACCTGATCATCTCCCATGTGCGGAAGGACCCGGCATCCTGGTCAGGAGTGAGGGGCGCCTCGCGGATGAGGAGGATGATCCGGCGACCCGCCGGGTTGGCGGCGACCTCGAGTGGGATGTCGCCCTGAGCGGGCCTGCCGACCAACTCGTGGCGCCACTTCTCCTCGAAAAGGGCGCGACCACTCACCAGTAGGGATGACGTCTCATCACTCCCCTCGCCGCCGTACGTACCCCCCTCGTGGTGGACCACCAGCGCCTCCGGCTCGTACCAGGTCTGCAGACCGCGCTCCCGGAGCCGAAAGCACACATCGACGTCCTCGTAGTAGGCTGGCGCGAAGCGGGAGTCGTAGCCGTCAAGCGCCTCCCAGTCACCAACTCGCACCAGAAGGGCCGCGGCCGAGCAATAGTCGACGATCCGCGCGTACCCACCACGGGAGTCCGAGACGTCCAGGCCGCGCCCGTAGCGGTAGGGCAGGTCGGTGGACCACACGACGGCACCCGCCTCGTGGTTGGTGCCGTCCGCGCCGACCAGTCGGGCACCGACCGCACCGACGTCTGGCGAGGCGGC
>CAIWTL010000045.1 GCA_903915555.1 uncultured Micrococcales bacterium
AACAGCAACAACTGTTGGAGGTCGTCGACAACCGGGACGGGACGCTGTCGATCTTCGCCACGACTTTGGACCACGCCAGCGGTGCCGCGTGGCGCGACGGAGACTTCAGCCAGGCCGGACTCGCGTCCCTGAGCCGGGAACTCGCCAGCAACGACTGGATCGCCGATCCCCTGATTCGACTCGGTTCCCCCCTGGACCGCAACGTCGAGTTGCTCCTCCCGGCGCCCTTCGACCTCGCTCGGATCTCGGATACCGAACTGGAGAAGGAGACGATGCGCCGCAAGGCCACGTTGATCGGCAATGCCAGGAGTGGGGGTGCGTCATGAGTCGAGGGGCTTTGTCCTGCGGCGCGGTGCTGGTGACCTCGGCGGCGCTGTTCCTCTCGGGTTGCGCGAATATCGGAACCGAGATCTCCACCCTGAAGCCGGTCGCGGGCGACAAACTGACGGGCCTCAACATCGCCGTCAACGACGTCCTCCTGGCCAAGGGGGTGAATGTCCTCGTGGCACCCGTGTGCACCTTCGGAACCGACTCCTACTCATGCGCCGGCAAGACGGTGGACAACCAGCGCATCGAGGCGACAGCACAAGGGGCCGAGCCGGAGACGATGACGATCACGGTCGGCGGCAAGAAGCTGTTCGAGGGCGACATCTCCGACGTACTGACCGAGGCGGGACAACGATGACGACGACCGACACCCCCGCAGCCGCGGTGCAGGCGGGGGAGCGCTACTACGGCTTCTCGGCATTGCTGAGCGGTCTGGGGAAGATGTGGCGCGCCACCGTTCCCGCCGTGGTGTTCATCCTCATCAATGCCGGTGTGCAGGCCGGTCTGGTGTCGTCCGACCCATCGGTCGGCTTGTCGTTCGACTTCGTGGCAGCCCTGGTGGCCTCGGTGGTGATGTTGCTGTTCCTCGGTGCCGTGCTGTCCGCAGGGGCCTATGAGGCTGCGGCGGGCCGTGCCGGGTTCGGTGTGGTCATGGCTCGGATGCGGCGCCGGTTCGGTCGCTTCGCGGTCTGGGTGATCGTCCAGTCGGTGCTGGTGGGCATCGCGTGGCTGGTGTGGCCCGTCCTGGGCGGCATCGTCGCCTGGGTGCTCGTGTACGTCCCCGTCGCGGCAGTCTCGGACGACGACGGGAACCCGATGATCAACAACTTCCGCGCGATCGGGCGCCACCCGATCCGCTGGGGCGTCACCGGAGTGATCATCGGGATCCTCCTGGCTCTCGGCTTCGTCCTGGCCGCGCTGAACACGTTCTTCGTCAGCGGATTCGTGGGCAGTGCCCTGGCCGCCGGTGTCGGCGGGATCTTCAGTTGGTGGTACCTGACGGCCTGGGCCTGCCTGTACCGCAGCGCCAAGTGATCTGGAGCACAGCGGCCAAGCCCCGGGTAGGACCTAGGTCACAACCAGATTCACCCGTTCGGCCCTATTGTCTGGAAACCGACAAGAAGCCCTTCAGGTGACATCAGGTCAGGACGATCAGCCACTTGTCATCGCCCTTATTCATCATCAGGGCACTTGGTAACAAGTGAAAGGAACGATCATGATCGATCGTCTCAGCAAGAAGCGTGAGGACGAGGGCTTCACCCTCATCGAGCTCCTCGTCGTCATCATCATCATCGGGATCCTGGCCGCTATCGCCATCCCGGTCTTCCTGAACCAGCGCGCCAACGCGTGGGACGCTGCCGTGCAGGCCGACCTCCGCAATGGCGCAACCGCTCAGGAGACGGTGCTCACGGACACCGGGGTCTACGCGACGGCTGACGCCGCCGGGCAGGCTGCCCTCGTGAACGCCGGGTTCAAGTTCTCCGGTGCGGAGAACTACGCAGGCAACGCTGTGCCGGTCACCATCATCGACACCGCCGTGGCGGGTACCTCTTACTGCCTCCAGGCCACCTCGGCATCGGGACAGGTCTTCAGTTACTCGAGCCCCAACGGCCTGACAGATGCGGCGTGTGCCTGATTCGCACACCTGCTGCACATGGCCCCTGGTTCCACCAGGGGCCATGTGCTTTTCGGACGGCAGGACGGCATCCCCCGGCTCAAGGGGCCGGGGGGGCTGGACGATACCCAAAGGGTGAAGATGAGTGGATCAGTGGTGCGCGAGCGTCTGCGAAAGGCATGGCGTTCCGACGATTCGGGCTTCACTCTGATCGAGGCCGTGGTTGCGCTCGGCGTGGCCACGGTCATGTTCACCGCCCTGGCGTACGCCGCGATCGGCGCCATCCGCGCCACACAGGTGGCTCGGGCGAATCAGCAGGCCATCGACCTGGCCAACGACCAGTTGGAGAACCTGCGCCAGTTGCCGTGGGGGGAGTTGGTGGGCCTCACGACCGACGGGGCCGCTCCAGCGACGACCGAGACGGTGGCGTCCAACAATGTCACGTACACGGTTGCCACTTTCGTGACCACACCCCCGACCTCCACAGGTGAGCGCGAGGCGCGCGTCGTCGTCACATGGAACGGCTACGGAACATCGCAGGAGCGGGTCGCCAGTTCCGCGATCACCTACAAGACCCAGGGGCTGCCCAACCCCGACTTCGAGATCGCGCCGACGACGCCCACCGACATCACCGTGGCTCCCGGCTCGGCGGCAGTATGGGGTTTCCGCCTGGTCAACCGTGGCGCGTGGGATCAGTGGCTCCTGAGTTCGTCACCGGCCGGCCTGACGTTCTATGCGGACCGGACCTCAGTGGCCGATGCCACCCCTGACGGGTTGTTCGATCCCGCCACCGATCAGGTCGTCACCCAGACCCCGCAGATCGACCCCTATGACTCTTTCAACTTCTGGGTCGTGGCCGACTCCACCAACGACCCCGGTGACTACACCTGGATCGGGACGGCCCAGTCCACGGCGCAACCGGACGCGACGACTGGCAGCAGCACGTGGCCGATGGAGCTGTCCGTGGAGGAGAACGCGCCACCGCCGAGCAACTCCCAGGTGTGCCTGGACGCCAACACCGCCGACCCGGCACCGGTCAACTCCTACACGGTCGTGTCGTACTTCCTGCACAACTCGGGAAAGACGCCGTGGCCGGCCGTCGGAGCAACCGACCCGGTGCCCGGCACGAACGCTGCCAATCCCTTGGACCTCACCACCAATGACGGGGTTCTGGACGCCACGTGGAGGCTGCCGTCGTACTCCCTGGATGTCGACTCGAGCAAGCCGGGGCGGGTGATCCAGCCCGGCGGCTCCACCGCGCTGCCCGCGCAGAACGCCCAGTGGCAGATGCTGCGCGCCAACACCTGGTACACCGGCACCATCCGGCTGCGACTGTTCGTGCGCAATCTCGACCCCGGGACCCCCGCACAGGTCCAAGCGCAACTCTTCAAAGCCACGGTCTCGGGGGCCAGCACGTCGTACGCGACCATTCAGTCCTCCGCCAACACTCCGGTGACGACGTGCGAAGGTGGGGCGGGATACCGCGAGGTGGTCATCGACTTCCCGCTCACCGGGGTCCAGAAGCCCGGCAAGACCGGATACCTGGGCTTCCGGGTCCTGAACACCGGCACGCAGAGTGTCTCCCTCGCCTATGACCACGACAAGTTCCCCTCCCGGATCACGGTGGTGGAGAAATGACGCGTCTCCGCCGACTCCATGACACCGAGGGGATGACCCTGATCGAGGTCCTCATCACCATGGTGCTGTTGGGCGCGGTCAGCACCCTGGTGGTGGGCGCCGTCGCCCAGACGAGTCGGGTCTTCCTCCGCACCGACGAGGAAGGACAGGGCCTCGCCGACGCCAAAGTGGTTCTCGACCGGGTCACCCGCGACATCCGGGAAGCCAGCCGTGTGACATGCGATGACGTCATGCCCGGCGGTGGGACGGACCCGGGGTGCACGCTGCACCTCGAGCTGTGGCTCGACGACAACGCCGATTACATCGGACCTCCCGCCACGACGGGTGGCACGGAATGGGCGCAGCCCGAGGAGATGGTCACGTGGTACGTGGTGCCCTCCGGTGACGGCGTCCATTGCGATGTTCTCCGGAAGCAGGGGAGCCAGACAGCGACCAAGGTGGCCGACTCCCTGGTGATCGACGGTGACTCGTCGTGCCGGACCTTCTTCGAGTACGAGCCGCTCGGTTCCTTCACGCAGGCGGGCGTGGAGCCGGACCTCGTCACCTTCAAGATGTTCTACGACCCGAACCGGAACACCGGGGTGGACGAGCGCCTCGCGTCGACCTCGGCACATCTGAGGAACGGGTGAGTGCCATGAGTGTCATGCAGAGAGCGTTGCGTCGCAGGGTCGCTGACGACTCCGGTGCGGGCCTGATCCTCGTCATCGGAATCTCCGTCGTGGTGTTCTCGCTGGTCGCCACGGCGCTTGTCATCGCAACCAATGCCCTCCGCCAGTCGAAGAACCGCACAGACTACGAACTCGCCCTGGCCGCTGCAGAGGAAGGCGTGGACATCGCGTTCGCCCGCCAGCAGGACGCCTTCGACGACGGTATCTCCACGGGATACCCCATCCCCAACACCACCGGTGCAGTGCTGAAGTCCGCCACCCCATGCACCGGCACCCAGCAGGCCGAGTTCACGGGCGCGGACGAGATGCAGCAGGCTCGGGCCGCGCTGCTCGACCTCGCCGATCAGCCGGGCTGCCTGCAGAGTGGGGACTCCGGCGACTTCGTGGTGATGCGTCCGGCGATGTCCGTCAACTCAGGCACGATCTACGCGATGGGGTGGTCGCCGGCCAGGGACGCCTCCAACGCAGCCGAACGCATGCTGCGGGTGGACTACATCTTCAGTCCCTACGCGCCGCAACATGCGATCCTCACCGGGGGTGACCTACAGATCGGCGGCAGCGTCGTGATCAACGTGGTTCCGGGGGCGCCGCCCGTGGCGGGCGTCCACACCAACCAGGACCTGAGTTTCAAGATCG
>CAIWTL010000046.1 GCA_903915555.1 uncultured Micrococcales bacterium
CTCGTCCACATGGACCACCTGACCGATCGCCGACCGGACCAACTGTCGGCGGGCCAGGCGCAGCGTGTCGCCCTCGCCCGCGCGATCGCCCCGCAGCCCCGGCTGTTGCTCTTCGACGAGCCGTTCTCCAGTCTCGACGCCGAACTGCGCGTCGAACTGCGCAGCGAGGTCGCCACTCTCATGCGGGAGGTCGGAATGACGGCGGTGTTCGTGACCCATGACCAGGAGGAGGCGTTCGTCCTCGGCGACTCCGTGGCCGTCATGAACGAGGGGCGGGTCGTCCAGTTCGGGGCGCCGGCCGAGATCTATGCCCGTCCTGCCGACCCGTGGGTGGCGGGATTCGTGGGCGATGCGAACCTCCTGATGGGGCAGGCCGCCGGGTCACGTGCGCGGACTCCGTTGGGGGAGCTGCCCCTGCGGCGCCCCGCCGAGGGACCGGTCAGAGTCCTCGCGCGACCCGAGCACATAGGCCTCAGTCCGCGCTCCGGCTCGGGCGCAGTGGTCGAGACGGTCGAGTTCTACGGCCATGACACGTCCTACCGGGTGCGGGTGGGGGACGACGTCGTGACGGTGCGCGCTGCCGCTGCCCCCGCATTCGGCGTGGGGGACGGCGTCGACCTGACCTATACGGGCCCCGCCGCTGTCACCTTCCCCCCCTGAAGGTGCCCCCCCGTGACCGCGCATTCCTCCTGCCGGGTGCCTGTGCAGTCGGGAGCAGCGTGGAAGGGTCAGTCCTGTTCGGTGATCGACACGTCCACGACCTCGGCGAGGGACTCCTCGAGGCAGCGCACCATCACGTCGTGGTCGTAGATGGCGGCGGTGTCGATGTTGATGCCCATCTCGGCCCGTCCGTCGTAGGACATGAGGGCGACGTTCAGAGCGGCACCGCCCTTCGGGGCGAACGGGAGCATCTGAAGCACCTTCGCTCCCGCCATGTAGACCGGGATCGGCGGTCCCGGCACGTTGGTGGCCGCCACGTCGGTGCCCTTCATCATTCCCGCGGCGAGCGCGGTCGTCGCCGGCCGCGGAAGCGATGTCAGCAGCCGGAAGATGGGTTCGCTGATCTCGAGTGCGGGCTCGGTCCGGGCCTGCAGTAGGATCGGGTGCAACTCCTTGATGCGTTCCGCGGTGTTCGCCGGACCCAGCGGGAGCGGGAAGCGCGCCGGGACCCAGCGGTTGCCGCTGGCCGGGGCGTCCGTCTTCGGGCGCAGGTTGACCGGCATGTTGACCCGGACGTCCGGCGCCTCCTCGAGGGAGACGCCATGGGCGGCGTGGTACTTCGCGATGCCGCCCGACACGAAGGCCATGAAGGCGTCGTTGAGCGTGCCGCCGTTCTTCTTCCCGGCGGCCTTCAGTGCCTCCAGGGGGGCCTCGAGCACGGCGAAGTGCACACCGAGCGACCGCCCGCGCATCACAGGGCTGAGCGGGGTCGAGGCGGGAGCGAGGATCCGAGCGGCCGACGACGTGAAGTCCACGCTGCTCTTGACCGTGCCGACGGGGTCGGTCACGGTGCCGGTCACGAGTTTCTTCGCCCCGTCGGCGACGCCCTTGATCTGGTCGACCGTCGTCTTGGCGACGTACTCCGTGCCCTCGATCAGTCGATCCTGGGCGTCCTCATGGCCGGTCTCCTCGACCGTGGGCATCTCCTGCTCGGGACGTTGCGACGGATCGTCGGTCAGGTCGAACAGTGACGCCGCCATGGCCATACCGCCGACGCCGTCGGTGATGGCGTGATGGATCTTCAGGATGACGGCGGCCTTGTTCCCCTTCAGCCCCTCGATGACGATGCACTCCCACAGGGGGCGCGCCCGGTCGAAGTCCATCTCCGCCATGTGCTCCGCGACGTCCAGGACGTGTGCCTCGTAGCGACAGTACGCGGCGCGGCGGAACCGGAGGTGGTAGTTCAGTACGAAGTCGTCGGTGGACTCCCAG
>CAIWTL010000047.1 GCA_903915555.1 uncultured Micrococcales bacterium
CGTCGTAGGGGTAGGCGGCGGGATCGCCGCCTACAAGACCGCGTCCCTCGTGCGGCTGCTCACCGAGGACGGCGCCGATGTCACGGTCATCCCCACGTCGGCGGCGCTGCGGTTCGTCGGGGCGGCCACATGGGAGGCGCTGTCGGGCAACCCCGTCTCCACCGAGGTGTGGGACCGGGTCGCCGACGTCCAGCACGTCGCACTCGGCCAGGCGGCCGATGTCGTCATCGTGGCGCCCGCCACCGCCGATCTGCTCGGCCGTGCCGTGGCCGGCCTCGCTGATGACCTGCTGACCACGACCCTCCTGGCGACACGTGCGCCCGTGGTGATGGCGCCGGCCATGCACACCGAGATGTGGACGCACGCTGCGACGGTGGCGAACGTGGCGGTCCTGCGGGAGCGCGGCGTGACGGTCCTCGACCCCGCGGTCGGCCGCCTGACCGGTCGTGACAGTGGACCGGGACGGCTTCCCGAGCCCGATCAGCTCTTCGCGGCCGTCGTGGCGGCCGTCAGGCCGCGCAACGACCTGTCGGGGCGCAAGGTCCTCGTGTCGGCCGGCGGCACCCGGGAACCCCTCGACCCGGTCAGGTTCATCGGCAACCGTTCGAGCGGTCGTCAGGGCTACGCGCTCGCGGCGGATGCCGCAGCACGCGGCGCACACGTCACGCTCGTCTCGGCGGGTGCCGGGCTCGCTGCCCCCCGCGGTGTGGAGGTCGTCGCCGTCGAGACGACCGAGGAGATGCGCGAGGCGATGCTGTCGCGCCAACGCGGCGCCGACGCCGTCGTCATGTGTGCGGCGGTCGCGGACTTCCGTCCCACGCGGGTCAGTCCCGTCAAGATCAAGAAAGGGTCCCCGGGGGAGCCGACGAGCGTCGAACTGGAGCGCACGCCGGACATCCTGCGGGAACTCGTGGCCGCGCGACCCCACGGCCAGACCGTTGTCGGCTTCGCGGCCGAGACCGGCGACGGCGACGGCGACGTCCTCGACCACGCGACACGGAAACTGCGGGACAAGGGATGCGACCTCCTGGTCGTCAACGACGTCTCCGGGGGCGCCGTGTTCGGTGAGGCGGACAACGAGGTGGTGATCCTGTCGGCCACCGCGCCGCCCGAGAAGATCCAACGGGCGGACAAGTCGGTGGTCGCCACGGCGGTGTGGGACGCAGTGGCACGGGCCTCGGGCTGGGACACGCTCGGATGACGAGGGCGGAGGCGGGGGGACCGGGCCGATGAGGTTAGGGTGTTGCGGTCGGAACAGCAGGGCCGGGGGCCCGCGGATGAAAGCGAGACGACAGAGATGACGAAGCGGTTGTTCACCTCGGAGTCCGTCACAGAGGGCCACCCCGACAAGATGGCCGACCAGATCAGCGATGCGATCCTGGACGATCTGCTGCGTCAGGACCCCGCGAGCCGGGTCGCCGTCGAGACCATGCTCACCACGGGCCAGGTCCACGTCGCCGGCGAGGTGACCACCGCAGGATTCGCCGACGTCATCGAGATCGTCCGTGATGTGGTGCTCGACATTGGATACGACTCGTCGGTCAAGGGGTTCGACGGGGAGTCGTGCGGTGTGTCGGTCTCGATCGGCAAGCAGTCCCCCGACATCGCCCAGGGCGTGGATGACGCCTACGAGGAGCGGGTGGGACAGAGCCATGACCCTCTGGACCTCCAGGGCGCAGGGGACCAGGGCCTGATGTTCGGTTACGCGTGCAGGGACACCAAGGAGTTGATGCCCCTGCCGATCTCCCTCGCTCATGCCCTCTCGCGCACCCTGGCAGGCGTTCGGCACGACGGTGTCCTCCCGTATCTCCGCCCCGACGGCAAGACGCAGGTGACCGTCGAATACGACGGGGACCGCCCGGTCGGGATCGAGACCGTCGTCATCAGTTCCCAGCACGCCAAGGACATCTCGCTCGACGGCATGCTGGCCCCCGACCTGCGCAAGCACGTCCTGGAGCCGGTGCTCGACGAGTTCGACTTCGAGGTTGACGACGTACGTTTCCTCGTCAATCCCACCGGGAAGTTCGAGATCGGTGGGCCGATGGGCGATGCGGGTCTCACCGGACGCAAGATCATCGTCGACACCTACGGCGGGATGGCGCGGCACGGCGGCGGCGCCTTCTCCGGCAAGGATCCCTCAAAGGTCGACCGTTCCGCCGCATATGCCATGCGCTGGGTGGCCAAGAACGTCGTCGCCGCGGGTCTCGCGGACCGGTGCGAGGTGCAGGTGGCGTACGCCATCGGCAAGGCGCATCCCGTGGGCCTCTTCGTCGAGACGTTCGGGACGAACCACGTCCCCGAGGACCAGATCGTCTCGGCGGTGCTCGATGTGTTCGACCTGCGCCCTGCGGCCATCATCCGCGACCTCGACCTGAAGCGCCCCATCTTCCGGCCCACCGCCGCCTACGGGCACTTCGGCCGGGAACTCCCCGACTTCACGTGGGAGGCCACCGACCGCGCGGAGGCGCTGGCGGCGGCGGTCAAGGGCTGATCGACCTGTCCGATCAACTGCCGCTGATCGGACCCCGGGGAGGCCTGCGGCCCCGAACCCCCAAGGCAACGTCCGACGTGGGGGGCCGACAGGTCGACGTCCTCATCGAATCCCGCCTGCCCCACCTGGGTCGAACATTCACCTACTCCGTCCCACCCCGCTGGGACGACCGGGTGTCGCCGGGGGTCCGGGTCCGGGTGCGGGTAGGGAAGCAGCTCCTCGAGGGGTTCGTCGAGTCGGACAACCCCGCGTACGCCGGCTCGGTGTCACCCATCCAGTCCGTGGTCTCCTCCGTGCCGGTGTTGTCGGAACAGGTCCTGGAGCTGTGCCGGGCCGTCGCGACCCACTACGCGGGCAGTGTGGCGGACGTGGTTCGCCTGGCGGTTCCGCCCCGCGTCGCCAACGTCGAGGA
>CAIWTL010000048.1 GCA_903915555.1 uncultured Micrococcales bacterium
CGGCGATGGCGTCACCGGCTGCAGTGACGTCCACGGCCCTACGGAAGTCCCCGAGTTTCGTCGGCCGCTTCTTGGCGGTCAGGATCTGGAAGTCGGTCCCGGTGCCGACCAGTTTGAGGTCCACCGCCCGCACGGGACGCACCGCACCGAGATCGAGGATGAGGCCGGCGCCGCCCTTGCCGTTGAGGTCGGCGCCCGCGTAGGAGTCGGTGTACCAGGCGGTGTCGCGGTCCCCGTCGACGGCTTTGGCCGCGGTCCCGACTCCCTCCGTCCCGTCGCCGAACGGATCGAACGGGGTGGTCTTGACCACGGCGAAGGGCGCCTCCGGGAGCGGTGTGTCGAGTTGCGGCAGCGGCCGCACCACCGTCTGGCCCTCCTCGGCCGCATCCGGCTGTCCCACCTGGTTGGCGAGCAGCTGCCAGGCGAGAAGCACGAGACCCGCCACCGCGAGCACGATGACCGCCACGGTGCTGAGGCGCCCGACCAGCCGGTCGGTCGCAGAGTCGGTCCCCTCACCGGCGTCGTCGGCGTCACCCCGCAGCGTTCCATAGGCGCGGTCCAGTGCCTGCACACACTCCCCGACCGACGAGTAGCGCCCCTCCGCCGGGGCCTCGACGGTCGTGAGGCTGCGCGCCACCACCGTGTCCAGGGACGGTGGGATGTCGGGGACCACGCTGCCGGGCAGTGCGGTCGACCCGTCGACGAGGTGGGCGGGCCGCAGACCGTCGGTCGTGGCGCGGGAACGGGAGGGCCAGCGGGACGTGAGTCCGGCATACAGGATGGCGCCGACACCGTGGATGTCGGCGGTCTCGGGATCACCCGGTGGCTCCACGCCCCACAGCGCCGCCTCGACCCCCAGCCCTCGGAGGCGCACCTCCCGACTGTCCGTGATCATCACCGAGTCGGGCCGGATGCGCCCGTGCCACGCCCCGGCCCGGTGCGCGGACTCGAGTGCCTTGCCGACCTCGAGGGCCACCAGCGCCGACTCCTGCGGGCTCCAGCGCTCCTCGAGCAGATCAGACCACACCTCGCCGGTGACCCACTCGGTGATGATGGCGAGGTAGCCCTGCTCCTCGATGACGTCGAGCACGCGGACGATCCGGCGGTCATGGACACCGGCGGCCCGCTGTGCCGCATGGCGCAGGTCGTCGATCCGGGGGTCGTCGAGGAGGACCAGGCGCACACCGACGGGCCGCTGGAGCAGCGGGTCGGTCGCCCGCCACAGGGCGCAGCCGGCATTCTCCGCGACGAGGTCCTCGAGGACGTAGCGCCCGATGTGGCGGCCCGACAGGCCGGTATCGGTGCGGACGCTCACGCTCCGAGGTTACGACACCCCTGCGCGGTTGGGCGCCCCACGAGCGGTGATGTGTCGCAACTCGCGGTGGTCATTTGAGGGCCGGGGTGCGGTACGTCTCGTCGATGGCGGTGAACCTGTCGAGTGCGCTGAAGTGGTAGGCGACGAGGGTGTCGGCCGTCCGCGAGACGTGGACCGTCACGGTTCCGTCCGGGTCGATGGTGATGTCCTTCGGCTTCAGAGGGACCCCGCGGCTCTCGGCGCGCTCCTGGGCCATCTGCACGGCCTCCGCGTTGTCGGCACGCTGCAGCACGATCGCCTCGGAGGCCCCGAGCGCGATGTAGCGGGCGTCGTCGGACGCCGCGACCCGGGAGTAGGCGACCGAGACGACGTCGTAGGCGATCACGCCCACGATCAGCAGTACCAGCGTCACCTTCAGCAGCCAACCGAGGACGATCCCGCCGTCAGCCCGGCGCGGGGAAGGTCGCCTCATGTGTGGACTGTCGGCCGGGAACGGCGACACCTTGAGCCGCGTCACCCGCTGTGTCACCCGCCGCGGCGCACGAGCCG
>CAIWTL010000049.1 GCA_903915555.1 uncultured Micrococcales bacterium
CACCGGACTTCTTCTGCACCGTCACCGCATAGGGGCTGCGACAGATCGGGAACACCTGCACCTTGGCCTTCTTGCTCGACACCTTGGTGATCGCAGCAGGACCTGTCAGCACTTGAACCGGGACACTCACAGTGACGGGAAGTCCACTGGCCGAGTACCCGTTCACCTGCATCGTGTGCTTTCCCGGCGGAACGTTCTTCGGCAGTGTGAACTTCGCACTTCCCGCGCCGGCTGCGGTCATACGTGATGACCCCAACTTGTACTTCTTGCTGAACAAGGTCGTGGCCACATATGAAGATCGGGCAAAACCATTGACGAAGTAGTTCATCAAGTTGCCGTAGACCATCTGCAGTCGGGATCGGTCAAGCACGATGTCACTGAAGATCTCAACCTGTGTGCCATTGCTGAGTTTGGTCGTTGCCGCTCCGGTCCTGGGGTCGAAGTTGACCTCCAACTGAGCCCAGGTTCCGTCGACCCAGGCGACAGCGCGCCATCCGTTGGGCTGAAAGTCCTCGTTGGGTACCGGGGGTGCCTGACCATCGGCCAATGGCACTCCGAGCATGGGCTTGCTGGTGAGGGTGCGACCCAGTGACGTCGTCACCCTGGCCGTGACCGTGTACACCTTCCCGTTCTGAAGGCCGACGATGTCGCAGGCCCAGGCCTCACCAGTGGTCTGGGCGTTCTGACATGCCTGCCCTGAGTCAGTTTCCGCTGACCAGGTCGTGATGGCCTCTCCCGGCCCCAGTCCAGTGGGTGACCTCCACACCACCTGGAAACGGTTGGACATGGCGTACACGGACGTCTCGATGGCGGGCACTGACCCGCTCTTCCACTGGGCATACAGAACGGTGTCGGCCAGCGGCAAGATCACCGATCCCGGCTGATGGGGCACCCCTGAACCATCGGCCGCGGTGTTCCAGCCGGCGAACGAATAGCCGGCGTTCGCCAGGTTCCCGGTGTTTCCCGACACTGTGGCGGTGGACCCATGCTTCACCGCCTGGGTGGTCGGCACCGTGCCGCCTGTCGCACCGTTGCCGTTGTACGACAGGTCGTACGTGGTCTTGGCATTGAAGGTCAGCGTCACTTCCCCGGCACGCGGGCTCAGCGAGAAGGGCGTCATGCCGGACGACCCCGCGGCCCCCGCTCCCGGTCCCGTGCCACCGGCAGACGCGTAGGTGACTCCCGACGAGACCGCCGCGTAGGAACCTCCGGCACCGCCGCCCGCTATGTGACCCGTGGCGAATCCACCACCGCCACCACCGCCGTAACCCGCGCCTCCGCCGCCGGCTACGAACGTCCCGGCGGACTCACTCCCGCCCCCGGCGCCCCCGGTGCCGCCCGCGGACCACGACTGTCCGGCCGCGCCGGCCGCAGGTCCGTACTGCGCCTCGTCCTCGAACAATCCGCCTGCGCCTCCGTTTCCGCTGCCGTCCGGATTGCCTCCGCCGCCCCCGAAGGCCTTGAGACCCTGGATGCCGGCAACGGCGTTCCCGCCCGACTGACCTGCCGGGGTGCCGTTCCATGACCCGTCCCCACCATCGGCCGACTCATCCTGAAGCATCGCGCTGTCGCCACCTCCTCCGCCGCCCCCGCCGGCCACGACCAACGGCGCCCCACCGCTGAGGACCGCGGAGTACCCACCCCCGCTCCCGCCTTGCGCATATTCGGCGAGCCGCCCAGGGGCACCCACCACGACGTCGATGGATCTCCACGAGCTCGACAGGGCAATGGTCCCGATGACCTTGGCTCCGTTGCCGCCGGCCCCGCCTGTCTCGTCCTGGCTCTCGTGTCCCTTTCCCCCCGAACCCCCACCACCGATCACTGTGACGGTGACGCTTCCTGTTCCCCACGGGATGCTGATGCTGTCGGTCCCGGCGGTGCTGCAGGTGACGGTGGCACCGAGCGCCGGTGTGGTCGTGTTGCACCCGGCTGCGCCATGCGCCGTGGGGGCCACAGCGATCGGGACGGCCAGTCCGAGCGTGGCCACAGCACCTGCAAGGACGAATCGGAACTGCTTCATGAGGACCCCTCAGACGATTCGAGGTCCGACGCTACCGCCGCACCTGTCGGGCAGTCCTGCTCAGGGAACGATCGGCAGGCCGCGATCAGATGCCCCGCGACATCGCCTCTGCCTCGGCCAAGCCGGTCCGGACGGTGTCGAGTTCCCCGGTGAGCCCCGCCAGCACCTCGGCACTGCGGTCGTGGGCGACGGGATC
>CAIWTL010000050.1 GCA_903915555.1 uncultured Micrococcales bacterium
GCCCCGCCCCGCTGCGCGACCAGTTCGCCCACTTCCTGCGGCAGGCCCTCCCGTGACGGCCCTCGAGTCCTTCGCCCGCATCCACCGCGTCATGGCGATCCTGCACGGGCACCCCGACGGTCTGCCGCTCGACGCCGTCGCAGCCGAACTCAGCATCCCGGAGCGGCAGTTGCGCCGCGAGATCCTCGAGTACTACGCCACGGACATCTCCTCGGAACTGCTCCTCGGCCTCCAGCGCGCCGACACCATCGAGTTCCTCGCCGCGGACGGAGCCGAGGAGGATCCGCACCTGGCGCCGGTCATCCGAGCGGTCTCGGACCGCCCGGAGGCGGAACTGGGGGTCGAGTACCTGCGCGCCGACGAACTGGTGGCCCTGTACGAGGCCGCCGACAGTCTCGCGGGCATCGAGCCGGACAACCGGTCACTGGCCGACGCGGTCCGGGTGCTCGGCGAGTCGTTCCTCGCCACCGCCGCCGAGTCCCGCGACGACACAGTCGCCGCCGTACTGCGGGATGCCGTGGCCCGTCGGCAGGTCGTCCGGATCACCTACTCGCGGGCATGGCGCCCCGGGGTGGGCACCCGCGACATCGAGCCCTACGCATTGCACCGCACCGACCGCGGGTGGGAGGTCGACGCCGGTCCGCTCGTGGCGGGTCGCGCCCGGACCTTCATCGTCGATCGGATCACCTCGGCCGAACCGCTCCCGCAGTCGTTCGAACGGCCCGCGGGGATCGAGCGCATCCTGGCCGATGAGCGCGCCGTCGTCGAGGTGGAGATGTCGCTGCCGCAGCGCACGCAGTGGGCGGTGGACAGGTTCGCCGAGACCACCGCGGTACTGACCAGCGACGCCGACGACCTGACCGTGCGGGCCGGCTTCCTTCCCCCCGTCGCCGAGCGGGTCGGGCTCGTCCTGGTCATCGCCGGCCGGGATGCCTTCGTCCTCGCCCCGGACGTGTACAGCGCGGCGGGCGCCGATCTCGCCAGGGCGCTGCTCGCTCACCACGACCTCACGTGAGCCTGCGCGGTACTTTCGCGCCATGGATCCGGATCCGCTGGGCGCAGGCTACGTGTGGGGCGTGGGCCGTCTCGATTGCTCTCCCGACCTGACGGCCAGGCTGCGCGCCTGGCTGCGCGAAGCCGATGCCGCGCTGCGTCTTCCGTCCGACGTGTCGGCGCCCGTCGAGTGGGCCATCGGCACGGGGACACTCGTGCCCGCAGGGGTGGGTCTGCTCAACCTCCTCCTGGGACCGGGGCGCCAGCTCACCGGCCATGGGCCGGCCACGCTCTACGGGGTCTGGGACACCTACCGGAAGTCCCCCCTCCCGGCACCGCAGCAGGTCGGCGAGCCGGTCGCCCCCTGGGACCTCGTCGGCCCCGCGGCGAACGTCCGGCTGTGGCAGAGCAGGCTGCAACTGCTGTCGGAGTTCTTCCTGACCCTGTCCACTGTCCCCGCCCTGACCCGCAGCGCACGCCTGTGGGCCAGCGTGTGCCGACTGCGCGCCATGGACACCGCCGCCGCGGAGTCCGACGTCACCGCTGCGACGGATACCGAGCGGCAGTCGATGTGGACCGTCGCCCACCCGCAGTTGGCGACCGTGCTCCAGCCCTCGGTCGGACCCGAGGCGCTCGCCACGGAGCGGACCCAGTTGGTCGCGGACGGCATCCTGCCCGAGGGGGTTCACCCGCTCACCGCCGATCTCGCGGTCATCAGCGGGCTGGAGCGCCTGCCGGCGGGGTCCCCTCTCGAGACGGTCACCGGCTTCGTCGGTGCCGCCATGACGACCGACCCGGACGCTGCGAGCGTGACCCGGGATGCCCTGGTGGCCCTGTCGTCACGCACCATCCCGGAGCCCTCGGCACCGGAGGTCCCCGGGCCCCCGGCCGACGATTCGGTCGCCGAGGTGGACGGCGCGGGTGCCGACGTGGATACGACTGATGCCGAGACGCCGTCCCCGCAGACCCCCGCAGGGCCCCGGATCCTGTGGCAACCCGAACTGAGCGCCGCCGTGGAGACAGCCGAGGCGCGGCTGCGGGCGGGGCGCCCGGTGCGGTTGCTCATCAGCGGCCCGGACGGCGTCGGCGCGCGCCGTGCCACCCGCTATCTGGCCGGGCTCGTGGGGTCCGACTCCTTCCTGGATGTGCGGGTCGATCACTGGGACACCCGTGAGGCAGCCGTCGCGGAGGTCTCGGCCATCTCGGCGGATCAGCCGGTCATGATCACGGGACTCGGAGGTGCGCTGAGCGAGGCGGGCGGCCCGCACGGCCTCGAGCGGCTGGAACAGGTCCTCGAGTCGGTTGAACCGCTCCTGGTCGTCGCCACGATCGACCCGGCGCAACTCGAACAGACCGTCCTCGCCGCCCCCAATCTGCTCCGCCGGTTCTCCCTGGTGCCCACGCATGAGTTCACCCCGCCGCAGATCGTCGATGTCTTCGAGCAGTTGGCGCTCGAGCGGGGCGTCGAGATCGAGGCCGCGGCCCGCCCGGTCGCCGTGGAGATGCTGGCTGCGGTGCGCCCCATCGGCAGTATGCGCAACGCCCGCATCGCCGACTATGTGCTCGAGCGACTGGTCGCGACCGCCCCGGTGACGCCGCCAGATGCTCCCACCGTGGTCAACGAACAGACCGCCCGGGCGGCCGAGGCGACATCCCTGCTCGCCGTCGTGGGAGGCGCACGGACGCCGGTCGGTGAGGTGCTCGCCCAGGTGGACGCGCTGGCCGGCCAGCCGACGATCAAGGCCAACGTCCACCAGTTGGCGACGTCGGCGGCCTTCTGGGCCGCCCGCCGGGCTGCCGGGGAGCCGGCCATGGAGCCGTCCCGTCACATGCTCTTCACCGGTCCGCCGGGGACCGGCAAGACGACCGTGGCCCGGCTCACCGCGGAACTGTATGCGGCGCTCGGAGTGCTCTCCTCGGGGCATCTCGTCGAGGTGACGCGTGCCGATCTCGTGGCGGAGTACATCGGCCAGACGGCGCCGCGGACCCGTGCGGTGGTGCGCCGCGCGCTCGGTGGCGTGCTGTTCATCGACGAGGCCTACACCCTCAATGCGGAGTCGGACTCGGACTTCGCGCGGGAGGCGCTGGCCGAACTGCTCAAGATGATGGAGGATCACCGCTCCGATCTCGTCGTCATCGCCGCGGGCTACACCGAGCCCATGCACGAACTGATGCGCTCCAACCCGGGCCTCACCTCCCGGTTCGCCACGGAGTGGGCGTTCACGGACTTCACCGACGAGGAACTGGTGTCCATCTGGGAGCGATTCGTGTCGAAGGCGGGGGCCGCCATCGGGCCGGGCACCCTAGAACGGGTCGCCCAGTTCGCGGCAGCGGCGCGGCACACCCCGGATTTCGGCAACGCGCGCACGATGCGCAACAGCGCGGAGGCCGCCGTGTCCGCCGCGATCA
>CAIWTL010000051.1 GCA_903915555.1 uncultured Micrococcales bacterium
GTCCTCGGCCATCGTGATCTGCACGCTGTCGACGAAGTTGTTGTTCCAGATCGGTTCGAACAGGTTGTTGGCGAACCGGATGGCCAGGAGGTTCTGGACGGTCTCCTTGCCCAGGTAGTGGTCGATACGGAACACCGATTCGGGGGCGAAGACCTCGTCCACCACCCTGTTGAGTTCCTGCGCCGACTTCAGGTCGTGACCGAAGGGCTTCTCGATGACGACCCGTCGCCACGCGTGTCCGGGGGACTCGTTGAGCCCGGACCTCTTCAATTGCTGCACCACGACGGGGAAGAACCGCGGCGGGATGGAGAAGTAGAACGCGTGGTTGCCTCCGGTGCCCCGAAGGCTGTCGAGGTCGCCGAGGACGGCCGCCAGTTGGTCGAATGCCTGGTCGTCGCCGAAATCGCCTGCGACGAACCGGATGCCCTCGCTGAGTTGCTGCCACACCTCCTCGTGGAACGGCGTCCGCGAGTGTTCCTTGACGGAGTCGTGCACGATCTGGGCGAAGTCCTGATCCTCCCAGTCGCGTCGGGCGAAGCCGACGAGGGCGAAGTTCGGGGGAAGCAGCCCTCGGTTGGCGAGGTCGTAGATGGCCGGCATGACCTTCTTGCGGGAGAGGTCGCCCGTGACGCCGAAGATGACCATGGCACAGGGCCCGGCGATCCTCGGTAGTCGCCGGTCCCGCGGATCGCGGAGCGGGTTGGCGATCGTCGTCGTCATGAGGCAGCGGTGGCGTGGGACTTGAGCGCCTGCTCAATCGTCCCGAGGAGTTCCTCCCACGCCTCGATGAACTTGTCGACGCCTTCCGTCTCGAGGACGCTGTAGACGTCGTCCATGTCGACGCCAACGGCGGCGATGTCGATGAACACCTGCTCGGCCTCGCCGATGTACGGCTTGATGGTGTCACCGACGATCTCGCCGTGGTCCGCCACGGCCATCATGGTGGCCTCGGGCATCGTGTTCACGACGCCCTCGGTGACCAGGTCGACGACGTAGCGGGTGTCGTTGAAACGGGGATCCTTCACTCCGGTGGACGCCCACAGCGGACGTTGCGGCATCGCGCCGGCCGCTTCGAGGGCCTTCCAGCGATCCGAGGCCATCACCTTCTCGAACTCGGCATACGCGAGGCGGGCGTTGGCGATGGCGGCCGTTCCCAGCAGGTCGGTGGCCTCGGGCGAGCCGATGGCCTCGAGGCGCTTGTCGACCTCGGAGTCGACGCGACTGACGAAGAACGACGCGACGGACTGGATGCGGCTGAGGTCGTGGCCGTTCGCCTTCGCCAGCTCCAGGCCGGACAGCCAGGCGTCCATGACCTTGATGTAGGCCTTGGGGCTGAAGATCAGGGTGACGTTGACGCTGATGCCGTTGCCGAGGACCTCGGTGATCGCGGGCAGGCCTTCCGCGATGCCCGGGATCTTGATCAGGGCATTGGGTCGGTCGACCATCCACCACAGGGCCTTGGCCTCCGCGATCGTCTCGGCCGTCTTGTGCGCGAACCGTGGGTCGACCTCGATGGACACGCGTCCGTCGACGCCGTCGGTGCTCTCCCACACCGGGCGCATGATGTCGCAGGCGTCTCGCACGTCGGCCGTGGTGAGAGCCCGCACCGCCTCTCCTCGGCTCACGCCGCGCGCCGCCAGCTCCGACAACTGCGCGGCGTAGGCGCCGGCGTCCCCGCCGATCGCCTTGTTGAAGATTGCGGGGTTGGTGGTGACACCGCTCACCGAGTCGTCGTCGATGAGCCGCTGCAGTCCACCGCTGGTGATGCGGTCGCGGTCGAGGTCGTCCAGCCAGATGGACACTCCCGCATCGGCCAGTTCCTGCAGCCGCTCGGACTTCGACATGGGCTCTCCTCAGACGTCAGCGCGGTCGATCCGCGGGAGCGGTTGCTCCTTCGCGAGAGGCTAGCGATCCACGCTCCCGGTTGCCCGGTGTCCGCGCAGGATTCACCGACCCGACACACAGGCGGCCGGACGGAGGCGAGCAGGCGAGCCGAAGGCGATGTACGGTCGGCACACGTGATCGGTCAGCAGAGCTCCGTCGACATCTCCGGGTAGGTGAGCGCGGGGATATCCCCGGCTGTGAACACGGCTGCGCGCCAGTTCGGGCGCGACGCGCTGTCACCTGGCTTCCGGGTGCACGTCGGATGCACCCGGACCGCGACCGTCGCCCCCGAGAGGGGCGCAGTGGCCATGAGATCTTCCACCATCGCCTGACTCAGCCGCTCCCACGTCACGTTCTCCGGCAACTCGGCACTGGGAGCCAGCAGGCCCGCCAGTCGCCGGGCCAACACGCGGTAGTCGGGGTAGTCCTGGCGTGCCAGAGCGTCCGCGTTGTAGCGCAGCCCGACGAAGATATCCAGCGTCGTGCCGCCCTGCCGCTCCGTGCGCTCCCCGAGGTCCTGGAAGTAGAAGTCCTGGCTGGCGCCCGGCGAGGCAGAGGCAGTGGTGTCGCCCGGCATGGCGGATGTCCCCGTCGTCGTGCCCGAACATCCGGCGAGGATCAGCAGCGCGGCGACCGCCAGGGTCAGCGCCGTCGAGAGCGGGGGGACTCGCCTCCCTCCCATCACGACGCCGCCGAGGCGATCGACTCCTTGGCGGCGGTGACAACGGCGTCCTTGGTGATACCGAACTTCTCGAACAGCAGGGCACCGTCGGCAGAGGCGCCGAAGTGGTCGATGCCGATGGTTCGGCCGTCGCTACCGACGTACTTCCACCACGGGATCGTGACGCCGGCCTCGATCGAGACGCGGGCCTTGACGTCCGGCAGCAGCACGGAGTCCTGGTAGGCCTGGTCCTGCTCGGCGAACCACTCGAGGCATGGCATGGAGATGACTCTCGCCTTCACACCGTCACCGGCGAGCGCGGCCTGGGCATCGAGGGCCAGTTGTACCTCTGAGCCGGTCGCCAGCAGAAGGACGTCCGGGGTGCCGTCGCAATCGGACAGGACGTAGGCGCCCTTGGCGACGTTGTCGGCCGAGGGGTACTTGGAGCGGTCGAGGACGGGGATGCCCTGTCGGCTCAGCACGATGCCGGCCGGCTTGCCACGCTTGACGATCTCGAGCCACGCGGTCGCGGTCTCCGTCGCGTCGGCGGGGCGCACCATGTTGAGTTGGGGGATGAGGCGCAGCGCCCACATGGTCTCGATCGGCTGGTGGGTGGGGCCGTCCTCACCCAGACCGATGGAGTCGTGGGTCCACACGTACGTGGCGCGGATGTCCATCAGCGCCCCGACGCGAACCGCACCGCGCATGTAGTCGCTGAACACGAGGAACGTGCCACCGAACGGCTTCAGCAGCCCCGACAGCGCCAGGCCGTTGACCGCGGCGCCCATCGCGTGCTCACGCACCCCGAAGTGCAGGACCCGACCGTAGGGGGAGTGCGGACCCGCGAAGGGGGAGTCCTTCTTCACGAAGATGCTCTCCGGCAGGAAGGAAGGAGCGCCCTCGATGGTGGTCAGGTTGGACTCGGCGAGGTCCGCGGAACCGCCCAGCATCTCGGGTAGCGCCGCAGCCAGGCTCTGGATCACCATCGACGACGCCTTACGGGTCGCGATCGACGTCCCGGCCTCGAACGTGGGCAACTCGATCTCGGGCAGCACGCCGGA
>CAIWTL010000052.1 GCA_903915555.1 uncultured Micrococcales bacterium
GTCCGCCGCGCCAGCCAACTGCTGCCCTGGGAGCCCACCTGCCTCGCCCAGGCGACCGCCGGGCAGGTCATGCTCCGGCGTCGAGGCGAACCGGGCCGGGTCGTCATCGGCCTGCGCCGCCCTGATCAGCCCGATCGTCCGTGGGACGCGCACGCCTGGCTGCTGGGGACCAAGGGCGCCCTGACCGGAGGACCCGCGGCAGCTGGTTTCACCGCCACGACCGTGTTCGCACCGACGAACGGCGGTTGAAACCCGACCCACCGGCTCGCCGTCGCCGGAGCCGACCATCGCGTCTGGTCGCCATCGCGAAGGCAGGCGAGCACGAGGCGATGGAGAGTCACCCTGGAGGAGCGACCGCCGCCGTGATTCCGAAGGCCGCGTTCACGTTGTCGGCGTAGTCGACCGACCAGTCCTGAGCGGGGCCGGCCAGGATCTCGGGCGGCAGCATCCCCCAGATCGCGGCGCGGACCTCGTCCGGCTTGCCCTCGGCCAGCCAGGGGATCGTCCAGTCGATGCCCGCGTTGAGTTCCATGTTGTAGCCGGTGAACTTCCCCCATTCCCCAGGCGGTGAGATGTTCTCCGACGAGCGGAAGGGCCTGCTCCTCCTCATCGGTCAGATGTGCGCGCAGCAGTTCCCCGACGGCGGTCAGTCCTGCCAGGGGTGCGTCACCGGCGTCCATTCCCCACGCCTGCATGCGGGTGTGGGTGGCCTCGAGGGCGGCGTCGAGCGCCTCATGCTGTTCGGACATGGTGTCGACGACTGCGGCGGCGTCCGGGTCGGCTTCCAGCAACTCGACCCACAGCACCCGGTCCTCGGCCTGGTGGTGATGTTCCAGGAGGGAATGGAACAGATCCCAGTTGGCCATGATCGCCGCGCGTCGCACGGGGTCGATGTCGCCCGACGAGACGGCAGCCGTCAGCCGGTCGATGTCACGGCGTCCGGTGGGGTGAGGTCGCCGGACCTGTCCTCCCGCTCCTCAGCGTGCGCTCCGCAGCGCGCTGCTGGCTGCAGCGGCGGCTTGCGCGCCGTACCCCGATCCGAACATGACCGCGTGGACGAGCAGGGGGAACACCTGGTGAAGCGGGATGCGGTCACGCCAATCAGACGGCAGTGGGCGCACCAACTGGTAGGCCTCGACCACCGTCTCCACATGGGGCAGCCCGAACAGGTGCAGCATCGCCAGATCGGTCTCGGGATGGCCACCCACTGCTGACGGGTCGATCAGCGTCGGAGCGTCGACCTGCCACATCACGTTGCCCGCCCACAGATCCCCGTGGATCGGCGCTGGTTCCACAGGTGGTCCTCCGACGGCATCCGAGTCCGTCAGCAGGGCATCACACAGGTCGTCGATCCGCCGCCGCATCGAGTCGGTGAGTCCGCCGACCCGATGGGCTTCGGCGGCCGTGGGGACCAGTCGTCGGTCGACGTAGAACTCGGCCCAACTCCCGTACCCCCGCTCAGTCCCCCAAGGCTCGGTCTGCCACGGCTCGCTTCCCGAAGGGCGGGTTACCGCAGGGCTGTCTCTCGGAGCGCCTGTGCCCTCTTCGGGGAGGGACGTCGGGGGCGGTTCCGGCGGCGGCGAGAAGGGGACGCGCACCGCCCCGACCCAGCCCGAGCGTGCAGCGGGCTGCCCAGGTGGCGGACATCCGAAGAAGGAGGCCGGCCGTGAGTGCAGCGCCGCGAGGTCGGCGCCCAATGCCGCTGCAGCCGCCTTCGTCGGTGAGCCACCGTCCACCCAGGACAGTGCGAGCAGCGTTCCTTCAACGGCGACGACCTCGGGAACGCGCATTCCCTCGGCACCCAACCAGCGCAGCCCCGCGGCCTCGAGTTCGGCCATCTCGGTGGCGCCCGACGGCATCTGTTTGACGAACACCCGCGAACCGTCGCCCCGTGTCACTCGCCACGCGCGACAGGTGTCACCGCCGCCGATGGCCTCCACCTGGGCCGCGCCCAACCCGAGAATGCCGAGGTCCGGGTGTGTCACGCGCCCATCCTTCCAGGGCCGGCCAAGATCAGGAGCAATCAGCGCCCGCCGACCATGATCAGAAGCATCCGTGCGCACGCCGGGTCCGGTGGAGGTCCGTCACGCGGTGAGTTCCGCCCGGACGTGGGCCACGACGCCGTCCGCGGCGCTCTCGATCATGTGCAGCACGTCGGTGAAGCCGTCGCGCCCGCCGTAGTAGGGGTCGGGTACTTCGGCGTCCGGAGCCGCGGCGGGGTCGAACGACCGCATCAGTCGCACATGATCGGCCGGAACGTCGTGCCGCTCTGCCAGGGCGAGGAGGGCCGAGTGGTTCTCGCGATCCATCGCCAGGATGAGCTGCGATCGCTCCAACCACTCGGGCTCGAACTTCCGTGCCGCATGGGAGAGGTCATAGCCCGCGGCAGCGAGCGTCGCAAGAGTCCGGGGATCGGCGTCGTTGCCGACATGCCAGGCGCCCGTCCCGGCGGAATCCACCACGACGTCGTCACCGAGCCCCGCGGCCACGAAACGCTGCCGCAGCACGGCCTCGGCCATGGGGGAGCGGCAGATGTTGCCGAGACACACGCAGGTGATCACATAGGGCACCCGTCGAAACTAGCGCGCCCCGCGTCGCGACATGCCCGGAGCACCCGCGCGACGATCCACCGTGCTGCGACGGGATACTCGGTGGATGCCCTCCCTGCCGGTCGACCGTCCGCGCCACCTGCGCGCCGCCGTGCTGGCACTTCTCACCCCGTGCCTCCTGCTCGCGGCGTGCTCGTCGTCGGATTCCTCCATCGCCTCCCCGGCGCAGCCCGCACCGGCGGCTCCCAGCCCGTCGCCCACGACGCCGTCCCCGGCCGACGCCGTCCGCCAGGAGAACACCCTCCCCGGCGACCCGTCGTGGCGAACGGCCGTGAAGCGCGCCACCGATCCGACGGCGATCTCCGGCTACGCCGACAAGTCGGCTGTCGACCCCGGCGAGCCCGTCCGCCTCTTCGTGTCCACCACCGCCGATCGCTACACGGTGACGGCCTACCGCATGGGCTGGTACGGCGGAGACAGAGCGCGCCGCATCTGGCGGTCGGCCCCGCAGCGCGGAACCGTTCAGGACGACGCGGGCTACATCGCCGCGACCCGCACGCACTACGCCAAGTGGGACCCCACCACGACACTCGACACCGCCGACTGGCCGCCCGGCATGTACCTGCTGCGACTGGCGGGAGACGCCGGACGGGAGTGGCTCGTGCCCCTCGTCGTCCGGTCCCCGGATGCGGAAGGTCGCGTGGTCTTCCTGATGGCCGACCTGACCTGGCAGGCCTACAACGAGTGGGGAGGCCGCTCGTCCTACACCGGGCCCGGCGCCCGGGAGGACCGCTCGCGCGCGGTCTCCTTCTCGCGGCCCTACGCCAATGGGTCGGGCGCCGGGAAGTTCCTCGGGTATGAGAACCCGGTCGTGGCGCTGGCGGAGAAGGCCGGCATTCCCGTCTCCTACGTCGCGACCTCCGACCTCGCGGACGGCGACGACCGGCCGTTGGCCGGGGCCGAGGGCATCGTCTCCCTGGGCCACAACGAGTACTGGACCGTGGCGGAGCGGGAGGCAGTCACGAAGGCGCGTGACGGCGGCACCGATCTCGCCTTCCTGGGTGCGAACACGATGTACTGGCGGACGCGCCTCGAACCGGGGCCGCAGGGGATGCCACTCGAGGTGATCCACAAGGACACCGACGACCCGGTCGACGGCCCCGAGACGACGGTTCGGTTCCGCGACGAACCGAACGCCCGCCCCGAACGGTCCCTCGTCGGCATGGACTACGAGTGTTATCCCGCCACCGGGCGCTACACGGTCACCTCGCGCGACTTCTTCCTCTTCGACGGGCTCGCCCCGCGCGCACCCCTGACCGATCTCGTCGCCGTCGAGGTGGACCGCGCCTACCCACTGCCCGGGACCCCCAAGTCGTTGCAGATCGTCGCGAACAGTCCGACCGACTGCGCCGGCGTCCCCACGGTGTCGACGTCGACCTACTACGACACGGCATCCGGCGCCGGGGTCTTCGCGACCGGCACGATGGGATGGGTGCTCAACGGGATGCGTCCCGGGTCACCCCGCGACACCCGGCAGTTCGTGCGGGCGGTCACATCGCGGCTCCTGGAACGCATGCTCGACGGACCCCTGGGTGAGCGCTATCCGTCGCGGCCCAACCTCGACCGGTTCGAACTCGGCGCCCAGAACACGACAGGCACGGTCGAACCGCCGCTGCGGCGATAGCACGACCGCAGCGCCCGTGTCAGCAGTCTTGACGGGCCCTTGATGATCAACGTCAGGCCAGTCCGAGCGCGCACAATTCACAAGCGCGCAGCCATGGGCGACACGCCGAAGATCATCAGCAATACGTCTCAATTCACAGGCTGTGCGGCATGTTTTCCCTGGTCAGAGCGTGTGTCGTGATTCAGATCACACAGTTATCCCCAGGTAATCCCCACCGATGTGGACATCGCCCTCGCACATTGTCCACATCGCTGTCCACAGATCGGCCCGAAGGTCGTTGGACAGTCCCGCACCCCCCACCTACGGTCATGAGTGCCTACCCGGAATCCCCCTCCGGAAGGGCGGGATCTGTTGGACCGTGCGCCGGTGTCGACCTGGAGGAGACATCGATCGCGGGTCCGATGGGTCGGGGTGGACACGGGTGTGGTGGCGTCGCCGGGGAGGGTGAGCGACGCCGCCACACCTTCCCGCCGGCTTCGTGCTCGAAGTGCCGTCGGAGCCGCTGTCGGACCCCTGCGCTAACAAGGTCGTGACCGACCTGTTGGCA
>CAIWTL010000053.1 GCA_903915555.1 uncultured Micrococcales bacterium
CATGCGACTGTTGCATGTGCACTATGCATTGCACATGCAACATAGCCTCCGCCCTGTTGCAGGCGCAATACTGGGTGGGTGACATCACCGCGATCCGCCCGCAGCGTCTGGATGGAGCGCCCGGCGGCGGATCGCGACGCGTGGAACAACTTCCGCAGAGCGGCGGGGTCGGTCATCTCGCAGGTGGACACGGACCTGCAGCAGCACCTCAGGGTCGGCTACACGGACGTCGATGCACTCCTCCAACTCTCGGCGGCCGAGGGGTGTTGCCTTCGGATGGCGCCACTCGCCCGTGCGGTGTCGCGCAGCCCCAGCGCCCTCACCCGGCTGGTCGACCGGCTCGAGGACCGATCCCTCGTGGAGCGCAGGCGCAACTCCCCCACGGACGTCTCCGTCGAAGTCACCGGTGCCGGGCGTGACCTGTTGGCCGAGGCAGCCCCGCGGATCATCGCCAAGGTGGAGGAGCGCTTCTGGTCACGGCTCACGCCCGAGGAGCGGGACACGCTGAGCTCGATCTGCCGGAAACTGATGGACGAACGTCCGCCGGACTGCTGACTCCCCGCCACTGTCGGACCCCTGGGGGACAGTGCTCACATGATCCACGTCCTGGCATCCGACCCGGTGACCCCCACCCTCCTGTGGCTCGCCCTGATCGGCGCATCGCTGCTGGTCGGGGTGACCGTCGGCCGGTGGACCGCCGAGCGGGGGAAGGCGGAGGAGCGGTCGCGACTGCTGCAGACCGTGGCGCAGCTGGAGGGGCGACTGCGCGAGGCCGAGTCGACACGGGAACGCGCAGAGGACGAACTCTCGTGGCAGCGGCGCCACAACGGAGAACTCGAGAAGCAGGTGGAGCCCCTGCGTGAGGCGTTCCGCGGCCTCAGCGAGCAGCTGACACTCGCGGAGTCACGGCGGGTGCGTTCCGAGACCGAACTGGGCGAGAAGGTCAGTCGCATGGCGACCGACTTCGCGCACGCGAGCAGCAGCGTCCGCAAGGAGGCCCGCGCCCTGACTGCCGCACTCGGTCGCACCGAGAAGCGCGGGACGTGGGGGGAGATGCAGTTGCGCACCCTCGTCGAGGCATCCGGGATGCTGCCGCATGTCCACTTCGTCGAGCAGGACCACAGCACGGACGACTCCGGCAAGGCGTTGCGCCCCGACATGATCGTCGATCTGGCAGGGGGACGGCGCATCGTGGTCGACTCCAAAGTGCCTCTCGACGCCTTCCTCCGCCTGGCGGCCGACGACGACCCCGAGTCGCCCGGCACGGGTGACGCGCTCGACGAACACGGCCGTCTGGTCCTGCAGCACATCCAGACCCTGTCGACGAAGGAGTACTGGCGACGCTATGACTCCCCCGAGTTCGTCATCCTGTTCCTGCCCAGCGAGTCCCTGCTGAGCACAGCACTGGAGGCGCGCCCGGACCTGATCCAGGTCGGGCTCGACCGCAAGGTGCTATTGGCCACTCCCACCACCCTGCTGGCGATGCTGCACACGGTCACCCACTCGTGGCACCAGGTCGAGGTCGCGGCCCAGGCGCGACGGATCCACGAGGCGGGCGGCGAACTGTACGCACGGCTCGTCGGCCTGGCGACACGTCTCGACAAGGTCGGGCGCTCGCTCAATCGGACTGTCGACGACTACAACGCCCTCGTGGGCTCGGTGGAGAAGCGGGTGCTGGTGAGCGCCCGTCGTATGCACGAGATGGGGATCTCCCAGGACGAGGTTCCCGCGGTACCCACGGTGACGGACACCCCTCGGCTGCTGGAGTCACCGGGTTGGGACGCACTGGCGGACCCCCAGACGCCCTCGCCCGACACCTCCGCGACACGCCGGGCCAGCGGAGCCGCCTGACCGACACAGTCCGCCGGCTGCCCAGCTGACCGGGGGGGTGCGCTTATGGTGGAGCCGTGTCGCAGTCACCTCAGAGCACCGGCGACGGCCACGGCCCGTGGTGGGAATCCGACATCAGCACGGTGAGCGACCGCGCCGGTGCCGACGTTCCCACCGCCCCGGAGGCGACCGTCGTGGACCTGACGACCCGGCGGCGACCGGAACCCGCTCCGCCGGCCCCCCTCGTGGCGCCGTCGGGCGGTGTCACCGGCCGCGGCACCTTCTTGCTGATGCTGGCGGGATCAGCCCTCGGCTGCCTCATCGGCTTCGTTCTGTCCGGGGTCACCGTCATGCCGGCCCTCGCGGGGTACGGCCTCATCGCCGGGGCGGTCCTGGGTGCCCTGATCTGCTCTCCCCGCCTGGGATGGTTCCCGGTCGCTTTCCCACCACTCGCACTGTTCACGGTCGCCGTCATCTTCGGGCAGGTCACACTCGTGGGAACAGGTTTCTCCGTGACCCGCGAACTGGCGATGCTGCTGTCCACCCTGACCGCACAGGCCCCCGCCCAGTTGGCGTCGGTGGTCGCAGTCGCGCTCATCCTCGCGATCCGCAGGCGGCGCCGGCGCTGACCGGCCGGCCGCATCGGGACCTTCAGGCGCGCGGGGCGCGCAACTCCTTGGGCAGCGCGAACGTCAACGTCTCCTCGGTGGTCTTCACGGTCTCGACGTCGGAGTACCCGCGCTCGGCCAGCCACGCGAGCACTTCGCGCACCAGGACCTCGGGCACCGAAGCTCCCGACGTCACACCCACGTTCTCCACTCCGGCCAGTCGGCTCTCGTCGAGTTCACCCGCGTTGTCGACACGGACGGCATCGCGGGCACCGGCCTGCAGGCCCACCTCGACGAGCCGGACACTGTTCGACGAGTTGAGCGACCCCACGACGATGAGCAGGTCGCATCGGGGCGCCAGGACCTTGACGGCCTCCTGCCGGTTCTGGGTCGCGTAGCAGATGTCGTCGCTCGGAGGGTCGATCAGTTGCGGGAACCGCTCCCGCAGCACGGCCACCGTCTCCAGTGTCTCGTCGACCGACAGGGTCGTCTGGGACAACCACGCGATCTTCTCGTCGTCGATCTCCACCGTGCGGGCATGCTCGGGGCCATCCACGATCGTGATGTGATCCGGAGCCTCACCCGACGTGCCGATCACCTCTTCGTGGCCCTCATGGCCGATCAGGAGGATCCGATAGCCCTCCCGGGCGAACCGTTTGGCCTCGTTGTGGACCTTGGTCACGAGGGGGCAGGTGGCATCGATGGCTTCGAGTCGGCGTTCGGCGGCCTCCTCGTGCACGACGGGCGCGACACCGTGGGCGGAGAACACGACAGTCG
Source organism: uncultured Micrococcales bacterium (assembly GCA_903915555.1). Classification (GTDB taxonomy): domain Bacteria; phylum Actinomycetota; class Actinomycetes; order S36-B12; genus CAIWTL01. The sequence continues at coordinate 3,216 of CAIWTL010000053.1, forward strand.
ACCCCTCCGGGACCTCGTCGTTCTCCTCGACGAAGATCACCCCGCGCTCTTGCAGCGTCTCCACCACGTGGCGGTTGTGCACGATCTCCTTGCGGACGTAGATCGGCGCGCCCTTGCGCTGCAGCACCTGTTCCACGGTGTCGACCGCCCGCTCCACACCCGCGCAGTAACCGCGGGGCGCCGCGAGCAGCACCTTCTTCCCGGAGTTCGCCATGACCTCATGGTAGGTGTGCCCGAGCCGATCCGCCGAGGCACAGCGCGTCGGGCGTGCGGCGTAGGGTGTCGCCCATGGCAGCGGAACGGCCCGGCGCGTCCAGCGAGGACCCCATCCCCGTTCGGACCGCCGCCCGACTCGTCCGGCAGTGGATCGATCGCCTCGGTGTGGTCTGGGTCGAGGGACAGGTGTCTCAGATCCGCAGCCGGCAGTCGACGGTCTGGATCACGCTCCGCGATCCCGATACCGACCTCTCCATCCCGCTGATGGCGAGCGCGGGGACGGCCCGCAGCGCCGGACTGGCGGAAGGCCAGCGCGTCGTCGCACAACTCAAGGTCAACTACTTCGACCGCAACGGTTCGCTGACGTGGCGGGCGTCGGCGTTCCGGGCCGTCGGGGTCGGCGCCCTCATGCAGCAGCTGGAACAGCTGAAGCAGACCCTCGCGAAGGAAGGCCTGTTCCGGGAGGAGCACAAGCGCCCCCTGCCGATGGTCCCGGTGCGGATCGGCCTGATCTGCGGGACCAACAGCGCCGCCCAGCGCGACGTCGAGGTCAACGCCCGCCACCAGTGGCCCACGGCCCGGTTCGAGGTGAGAGAGGTGACAGTGCAGGGCGCTGCTGCCGTCGCTTCGGTCGTCACGGCCCTCGTCGATCTCGACGGTCACCCCGAGGTCGACGTAATCGTCATCACGAGGGGGGGCGGATCCTTCGAGGACCTGCTGCCGTTCAGCAACGAGACGCTGATCCGCGCCGTCTTCGACGCCCGGACACCGGTGGTCTCCGCCATCGGCCACGAGGAGGACTCCCCGCTCCTCGACCTCGTGGCAGACATTCGCGCCTCGACCCCCACCGCAGCGGGGAAACTGGTGGTCCCCGACTTGCTCGCCGAGACCGGATACGTCGCCGACTCACTGTCCCGCATCCGCACACTGGCGGTCGACCGGCTGGCGCGGGAGCGGCTCATCGTCGGGAACCTGGTGGCCCGCCCGGTGATGACGGGCCCGACACGACTGCTCGCAGAGCAGGCACACCGCATCCGGGACCAGCGCACCCGACTCAGGCGCCTGACCGTGGCGGCCGCGCGGCGCGAGCGTCGCGCCCTCGACGACCTCGTGGCGCGGCCGGCCCTGCGCCTCCCGGGAACCCTGCTCGCGGGACGCCGCCGCGATCGCGACGACCTGCGGTCGAGGCTGCGGCGCGCGATCTCGAGCGACCTCACTCGGCACCGGCAGGGCTGGCTCAGCGACCGGGGGCGCCTCGCCGCCCTGTCCCCCCAGGCCACCCTCGACCGCGGGTACGCGATCGTGCGCGACACCGAGGGCTCGGTGGTGCGTGCTGCGGACGAGGTGAGTCCTGGCGCCGAATTCGAGGTCCGTGTCGCCCGCGGCTCCTTCCGGGTCACCGCCGCCCGAGCGGACTCACGCCCCGCGCCCGTTGCCGTCCCCGAGGAGGAGACATGAGCGAAGAACTCGACGCCATCCTGGCGGCCGACCCGCAGAGCCTGTCGTACGAGCAGGCCCGCGATGGCTTGGCCGAGATCGTGAACAGGCTCGAAGCCGGGGATGCGCCGCTCGAGGAGTCCCTGCGCCTGTGGGAGAAGGGTGAGGCACTCGCGCGCCGCTGCGACGACTACCTCACCGCCGCCGAGAAGCGGCTCGCGGACGTGAGCGCGCCGGCTGAGGAGCCCGTGTCCGACGTCCCCTTCTGACGGTTCACACCGGACGCAGCGAATCGCGGAAGGCGATCAGTTGGGGCCAGTCCAGGGTCCCCGTCACGATCGTGGTGACCCCGGACTCGGTGCCGACGAGTGAGCGTTGCCCGTTGCTGGGACTCACGTAGGCCTCCCACCCCGGCGTCGCGGGAGCCGGATCGTCCATCTCGCCCGCCGGGAGGCCACCGATCGTCTGCTCCTCGATGAACGATTCCGTGTCATTGGGCGACTCGATCACGGCGGCGTACTGATCGTCCGGGCCCACCCACCCGTTGAACCACACCGGCAACTGATCGGACTCCTCCGTGGCCTCGAACCGGGCCGACGTCGCCCGCCACTCCGGTCCCAACCGGGGCAGCAGGATCGGGAAGTCGGCAGCGATCTGCGCGGTCTGGGCCGCCGGAACCGGATCGAGCGCCCGAACCGGATCCGGCTGCGGGCGCCAGGTGACGATGAGGACGAGGAAGATGATCCCCGCGATGACCCCCATCGACAGCGCGATGTCCCGCACGGTCTTCTTCAGGGGGCTGTGATCAGCCCGCGTCGGCTCGGGCCCAGGCGACACGACACCACCGGACCCCTCGGCGTCCGCGGTTCCCACAGGCTGGCTCACGCACTCCATGGTGCCCCACCCGCGCCGACACAGCAGAATCACCGCGCCAGTCCGGATCAGGACTCGTCGGGAGAGATCGGACCTCGATCGGACGATCGGGGGAATCCGGTGCAGTGCGGGACCGGTGCGGCTGCCATGCCCACCCGGCCACCTGTACTCTTCTGTTTCCCAGGTGCCCGTCTCCGAAGGCCAGAAGGAGCCGGGGCGGGAGGAGGTTCGTGACCATGGCTTTTCGACAGTGTGGATCCCGCGCTGAGGGATCTCTCCGGCCGCATCTACGAACACTGCGGATCTTGCTGGTGGCCCTGTCGTCGCTCGCGGTCGTGGCTGTGACGCTTGTCGTGCCACCGCTGAGTCCCGCACAGGCCTTCAAGCCCACGACCCACATGACTGCCTCCCAGCGGGCGTTGGATTCGATCGTGCAACGCGACAGCCGCTACTACGTGGTGATCCTCGGCCGAGAGATCCCCATCGACCCCGAGATCGGACAAGCGTTGACGCGCTACCCAGACGTCTTCCTGGCGGGGTCGACCGGACCGGATGCCTTCCCGGACCCTCTGTTCGGGCAGAGTGTCATCCATCCGTCCGGGTCGAACCACTGGGCGCGCAAGGTCATGCGGGAGGCACGTCGGCACGGCGCACCCGGTACGCCCGCCCGCCTCAAAGCCGTCGCCTTCGCCCAGGGGTTCCTGTCACATGGGGCAGCCGACTACTGGGGGCACGCCTTCGTCAATCACCATGCCGGCGGGGTGTTCCCGGAACTGACGGACGTGGGGCGTATCGACATCGCTGTCAAGCACGTCATCCTCGAGACCTACATCGACCTGTTCCGACCGAATCTGTCCGGTGTACAGGGAGCCATCGAGCGGGGCTTGGACCTGGATCCGGCGGCGACGCTGACGGGAGACAACGACCCCAGCCAGACCGCGCCACCGTACGGCTTCATCTCGGATGTCTTCATGGAATCACCCGAGGCGCGAGCCTATCTGCCGACCACTCCGATCTACCGCATGCTCAAGTTGTGGGAGTGCGGGCAGAAGAGCTGCAGCGAGTACTTCCCGAACCAGGACAACCTGGCGTGGTACAACGCGAAGAAGGTGGCGCTTCCGTCGCCGGAGCAACAGCGTGAGGCCCGGGCCAAGTTGCTGGCGCGCTACACCCAGAACTTCGGCGCCCAGTTCATCAACAAGTTCGTCTACGCCAAAGCCGCCCCCGACAGCGAGATCGCTCGGCGCGCGAACCGGCAGTGGAACGAGTTCCTGCTTGGGGGCTTCTGCAAGGTGGCGTTGCGACCCGAGTTGTGTGACGGGATCGCCTCACTCAAGGATCTCGCCGAGAAGTTGTCGGACGCCTTGGGCAAGACATTCACGTGGGCCAAGAAGGCGATGCAGTACTTCGAGACCCAGTTGGCTCGGATGATCGAGTCATCGATCGATCATGTGCTCGGCGAACTACAGGCCATGCTCGATCGCTCAGATGTCCCGCGCGAGAAGCGCGAATGGGTCATGCGGGTGCTGGATGTCGACAAGAACGGCGCGATCGAGTTCAAGGACTTTAACAGCCTCGACTTCGCCCAGATGGTCAAGTTGACGATCAATGGGGAGATCCCCTGTCCCAGCGGGCGTTCATGCTTCGACGGGGACGCCGTCAATCGGGCACTGGGGATCGACAATCCGTTGCGTAGCCAGACCACCCAGACTTGGGATCCACAGCGATTCGCCGCGATCAACAATGCTGTCTCGCTCACCAAACTGAACATGCTGGACAGTGCCGGCCGACGAGCACTGGTCGCGGCATTCGCACCGGGTGAACGGCCCACGTTCGAGCCTTCCTGGGAATGGATCACGACCTTCGATGGGCATGGTCACGGCCTGAACCGGGAGGAGTTCGACAGAAGCAACATCATGGCCGCCACTCAGTGGGACATGTTCCGCAATCCGGTACTGCGAACGGGCTTGTTCAATCGCCTCTTCGTGGAACCGATCCCCGGTTTCTTCCGCAACGCTGACGAGGAGTTCACCGGTGAGGGTGTCGTCCCCCGCAAGACCATGGGCGTCTTCGTCAACGGTCTGGGGCCGAACCTGTGCCTGGATGCCAACGGCGCCTCGCGCGACAACGGGACGAAGATCCAACTATGGGGATGCAACACTTCCGCGGCCCAGCAAGCACAACTGGTCAACGGACAACTGCGACTCAATGGCAAGTGTGTGGACGCCCCGAGCGGCAACAGCGCGGCGGGCACCAAAGTGCAGCTGTGGGACTGCCATGGCGGCGACAACCAGCAGGTGTCCTACCGGGACGGTCAACTGCGCCTGATGGGGAAGTGTCTGGACGTCGAAGGGACGTCCACGACCTTCGGG
>CAIWTL010000054.1 GCA_903915555.1 uncultured Micrococcales bacterium
CAGGTCGCCGTCGGTCTTGACCTTGGGCCGCAGAACCGGACTCGTCGACACCGACAATCCCGCGCCGGTGAGCACTGCACTCGGCCACGACTCGGGAATCGCCGGGCCGTTGTCGTCCGCGAGCGCGATGGGACCCGCCGCGGCGGCGGGCTTTAGGCCGGCTGCTGCAGGGGACGCCGAACTCGTCGCCGTCTCGACCGGTGCCGGGGTTGCCGGAGCGTTCGCCGAGGAGGTGCACCCCGCGATCAGCGCTAGGCAGACGATCCCGAGGCCGACGCGCGAAACTAGGCCTTGGACTGGATACGCGCGAGCCATGCGGCCCCATAGACGTAGGCGGACTTACCCGCGGCGGCTTCCGACTCGCACTTGGCCTCGATGCCTTCGCCGGCAATAGTGGTCGGGTTGGGCTTGCACGCGATATCCACGGCCGAGACCTTCGGGGGGCCACTGGTGCGCGAGATATCAGCGAGAGTCAGCGCCGCATTCACGTTGACCATCGGATCCTCTGAGAGGAAGCCCCAGATATCGCTGGGGGTATCCCCGTCCGGCACATAGGTGCACTTGGTCCTCGCCGCCCCCTTCGTGCAGTTGATAGGGGCACCCTCCCGATCGGTGAAGTAGGCCGGCACGAGGCGCAGGGAAATCGTGGTTGTCGTCGCGGTGCCAGCTTGCGCATAGCCACCGATCACCAGGGGCCGCTTCACCTTCAAGACCATGCCCGTGGGCGAGGTGTTCTGTGCCCAGCGCCCCGACCCGATGCTGGCGTAGGCCACCTTCCAGGCAATGAAGACCCTCGCATTGTCCCGTGACTGCCCGATCTCGGCGTTGAGATTGGCAAGGGAGAACGTCGTGGACAGGCTGACCTGCATGGGCGCGGTCCAGGTCACCGTCTCGAATCCGAAGTCGTAGTCCTCGCTCGTCTTATCCGGCAGGAGCAGGTAGCAGCCGATCACCGAGTTGCGGGTTTCGCATTCGGGTCGTGAGTTCAGCACCGTGTCGTTACTCGATGTATCCCTGGTATCCCAGCGCGCGACAACATCGCCGCCCAGAGCGGGGTCCGCACAGGGCTGCCAGCCGTCCTTCCATGGTCCCGAGCAGGAGAAGTCGACGTACCCCCGAGGGTTGTAGGCCCAATCCACGTACTCCTGGTGGCCCCACCAGCCCGTGTGGTCACCCCACACGCCCCCGTCGTAGTAGTAGTAGGTGGGTTGCGCCCCTCCCTTGACCGCATAGGGCACCGACAGGCAATTGAATTTTCCTTCGCCGCTGCCCGACGAATCGAACTCCTTCGCGCCGGTCTGCTTCAACCAGACGGTTGCCGCATCGGCATCCTCGACCAGCGAGAAGTCCCTGATGGGCAGCACCTGCATGTTGTTGGTCAACTTGACGCTCGCTGTGACGTCGTCGTTGTCCTGGCATCTCGTGCGCGGATGCTTGGCCCCGGCCACGGCACCAGGCGAGGCCGACTCGACCGTGGCCTCGGAGCCCGACGCAGAGCCGGTGGTGGAAGTGCTGCCGGTGCAGCCGCCCAAGATGAGGGAGCCGGTGGCGGCGGCGGCGACCAGGAACAGCGTGGATCGCATCCAGCGCGCGGAGTCGTTCATGTCCTGCCCCATCAGTTGGTGATGCTCACTTGCCAGGTTGCACCGTAGGTGTAGGCCGACTTGCCCGGCTCCGTGTCGGCGTAGCAGTTCACGGTCAGGTTCTTCTGGTTGACGGAAGTGACACGCGGCTTGCACGCGATCGTGGTTTCCGTCACCTTGGGCGGCCCGTTCGTGCCCGACACGTTGTCGAGCGTCAGGGATGCATTCACGGGGATTTCCGCCTGATCGACGAAGAAGCCCGCGATGCTCTTGGGGGTCTCACTTGACGGGACGTAGGTGCACGTGGCTTTCGTTCCCGTAGCGACGCAGTTGAGCGGATCCCCCTGCCGATTGGTGAAGTACGCCGGCAAAAGCCGCAGGCCCATGGTCGTCGTGCCCGACTTGTTGGCCTGGGCGTAAGCGCCGATGACCGGTGAGGACCTCGTCGTCACGATCTGACCTGAAGGGGATACCTTCTGCACCCACTGGCCTAAGCCCCCGCCGATAGTGGGGTTGGTCACGCGCCACGCGATGTAGACGTCCTGGGACACTGACTTCGTGTCGCTTGGGTCATTGGTCAGCGGGAACGTGCCCGTCATCGGGCTAAATCGCGTGGACAGCGTCACCTGCATCGGCGCGGTCCAGGCGTGGGACTCAAAGCCGAAGTCATAGGTATCGCTGTGGGGGAGGCCGTCCTTCTTACCTTCCGGTATGAGGAGGTAGCAGCCGATGACCGGGTTGCCGGTGTCGCAGGGTGGATGACTCTTGAGCTTCGTGGACCCATCGTCGACGTCAGTCGCGTCCCAGCGCGCCACGACATCGCCCGCGAGGGCCGAGTCGACACACGGCTGCCAGCCATTGCTGTAGGGACCTGAGCAGGTGAACTTGACGTAGCCCTTCGGGTTGTCGCACCAGTCACAAGCCTCTTGATGCCCCCACCAGCCGGGATGGTCGCCCCACACCCTGCCGTCGTAGAAGTAGTAGGTCTTGTCCGGGCCGTTCTTCACGGCAAACGGCACCGACGCGCACTCGTATTCGCCTTCGCCATTGTCATCGGCCTCGAAGGCCTTGGCGCCCGTCTGCTTGAGCCACACCGCATAGGTATCGGCGTCGCCCGTGTCCTTGAGAGCAAAGTCCCTGATGGGCAGCGCCTGCATCTCGTTGTACAGGCGGACGTTGGCCGTCAGGTCGTCCTTCTCGCGGCATCGCGAGCGCGGATGACTGGCGCCGGCCACCTCTCCGGGAGAGGCTGACTGCACCTCGGGCGACGAGGACGCCGTCGTAGGGGAACCGGACTCCGGGCTTCCGCCCGTGCAGGCGGCAAGCACCAAGGATGCTGTCACCCCGGCGACCATGAGCAAGACCCGTGCCTGTGACATGCCGCTCTTCCCCTTCACCATGCACACGCTACCTGGCTGATGGATGCCACGACTTCACTCCGTGAGTTAACCGAACATGCCCTACATGCTCGACCAGACGAAGGCCTCGATGCCCAGGGTGTCACCCGCCGGGACCCACCCCATTTTCTGACCTGCCTCGAGTAAGGCCCCGATCTTCGCGGTCCGCGTGATCTCAGTTGCGTCGTTGGCGATGGTGTAGGAGTAGAGCTTCGACGTGGGCGAGTAGAAACTCAGGGTTGTGACCTGGGGCCCGGGATCGACCAGCAGCCCATTCCCATTGGAGAACTGCATGGCGCTGGGCTTCGAACGCCACGGCTTGCCCTTGAGATGCTCGAACGGCGCCAGATCGGCCTTCTTCGCCTCCTGAGCGCGCTTGACCAACATGCCACGCATCTTGGATGCCCCAGCGACGAAAGCCACCAGGCCCAGCGCCGCGGCCATCGCGGAGATGACCGTGCCCCCGGCGTCCTTGCCTTCCGCGAGGCTGGACAGCGTCGAGATGGCCGACACCACCACAGCGACGGCACCGACCGCGGTGGATCCGATCGTGCGCACCTTGCTCGAGCCGGCCTTGGCCGTCCCCATGGAGATGCCGGCGATGACCGCGATACCCGCGCTGATGACCGCCGTGAGGTCCCACTCGCCGAAGCCACCGGTGTAGTCCGGAGTGTCCACGGGATTGCCGTCGCCGTAGCCGTA
>CAIWTL010000055.1 GCA_903915555.1 uncultured Micrococcales bacterium
CGTACGAGTCCGTACCGAAGCCGGCGATGGTGCCGTCCGCCACTGCCGAGATGACGCTGTGGTGGCGGAACTCCTCACGCGCCGCCGGATTGCTGATGTGCACCTCGATGAGGCGGCCGGGGAGTTGGGCGCACGCATCGCGCAGCGAGTATGAGTAGTGCGTGAACGCGGCCGGGTTCAGGATGACGTCGGCGCCGGTGTCGGCAGCGGCGTGGATCCAGCCGACAAGTTCCGCCTCGTCGTCGGTCTGCCGCACTTCGGCGGTCAGCCCCAACTCCGCCGCTGCCACACTCACCAGATCGGTGAGGTCCGCGAACGTGACGGACCCGTAGATCTCCGGCTCACGGGTTCCGAGGCGGCGCAGGTTGGGGCCGTTGAGGACGAGGATCACGACACCTCCCGGAACGCCTCGGCCAGTTCTTCGTCGGACGGCCCCGCCAGCAGGGCGGGACGTCCGAAGCCATCCAACACGATGAAGCGCAGCGTCGCGCCGCGGGCCTTCTTGTCGATGCGCATGGCATCGAGGAGTTGCGGCCAGTGGTGCGGCTCGGGGTAGTCCACGGGCAGCCCGAGGGAGACGAGGATCTCCCGCGTGCGCCGGAGGTCGTCGTCGGTGAGACCGCCGCCGGCCACGCTGAGCGCAGCGGCGTAGACCATACCCACCGAGATGGCGTCCCCATGGCGCCAGGAGTAGTCCCCGACCTTCTCGATGGCGTGGCCCAGCGTATGGCCGTAGTTCAAGATCTCGCGGCCGAGGACCCGCTCCACGGACTCCGTGAGGTCGTCGGCCACCACCGCCGCCTTGACCCTGACCGCTCGCTCCACCAGGTCCTCGATGACGTCTCCGTCCGGGTCGAGGGCAGCGGCGGCATCGGCCTCGACGATGTCGAGGATGGTGGTGTCGGCGATGAATCCTGCTTTCACCACCTCGGCGAAACCGGCCGCCAGATCGGCGCGTGGCAGACTCCCGAGCAGGTCGAGGTCGCAGATCACGGCGCGTGGCGGGTGGATGGACCCGACCAGGTTCTTGCCCGCCGTGGTGTTGATGCCTGTCTTTCCCCCCACGGCGGCATCGACCATGGCCAGCATCGTGGTCGGGGCATGCACCACATCGATCCCCCGTAACCACGTCGCCGCCACGAACCCGGCCAGGTCCGTCGTAGCACCCCCGCCGAGGGACACGATGCAGTCGGTCCGCGTGAAACCCGCGGCCCCGAGCGCATCCCAGCAGGCTGTCGCGGTCTGCGACGTCTTCGCGGACTCTGCGTCCGGGAGTTCGATGTCGATGGTGGCGTGTCCGGCGTCGCGCAATTGTTCGGACAAATCCCCGACCAGGTCGTTGAAGACAGGCGCATGAAGGATGGCCACCTTGGCCGCCCGCTCAGGAACGGCCGCCACGAGTTCGTCCTGCAGGCCCCGGCCGATGATGACGTCGTAGCGACGGGCGCCCTCGACGGTGACGATTCGGGTCATGACGGTTCCTCCACGTGGGCGAGTATCTCTGCGACGACCTCATCGGGGCCCAGTCTGTCGGTGTCCACGCTGACGGTCGCCACCTCTTCGTACAGGGGGCGGCGGCGAGCCATCATCCCGTTCCACTGCGAGCGGACGTTCCCGAGACCGACCGGGCGGATGCCGGTGATGCCCATCCGTTTGCCCGATTCGTTGGCACCCACTGCGAGGTGGACGACCGGGCAGACCCGCGATGTCGCAGTGAGCAGCTCGCGGGTGTCGGTCGATTCGACTGCTCCCCCGCCGAGGGCGACGACCGTTCCCTCGGTGGCCAGCACCTCGCGGACCGCGTCGGTCTCGCGTCGGCGGAAACACGCTTCGCCCTCGTCGACATAGATGTCCGAGATCGTGGCGGCGGCTGTCGCTTCGACCTGGTCGTCGGACTCCCGAAGGGCCGTCTGCCATCGCTGCGCCAAGAGGGCGCCCACCGTTGTCTTGCCGGACCCCGGGGCGCCGATGAGGATCACCCGGGGGGGCATCAGCGCACGACCAGGGAGTCCAGGTAGGTCTGCAGATTGCGGCGCGACTCCTCGAGGGAATCGCCGCCGAACTTCTCCAGGAAGGTGTCCGCGACAGTGAGCGCAACCATCGCCTCCGCCACCACGCCGGCGGCCGGCACAGCGCAGACATCGGAGCGCTGGTTGATCGCGGCGGCCTCCTCGCCGGTCGTGACGTCGACGGTGCGCAGGGCCCGTGGGACGGTCGAGATGGGCTTCATCGCGGCACGGACCCGCAGGATCTCCCCGGTGGACATGCCGCCTTCGACGCCACCGCTCTTGCCCGAGGTGCGACGCAACTCGCCGCCTTCGTTGACGATCTCGTCCTGCGCCGCTGAGCCGCGGGTGCGGGAAAGCGTGAAACCCTCGCCGAACTCGACGCCCTTGATGGCCTGGATGCCCATGAGCGCCCCCGCGATGCGCGAGTCGAGACGCCGGTCCCAGTGCACGTGGCTCCCCACGCCCGGGGGCAGTCCGTGGACGACGACCTCGACGACGCCGCCCAGAGTGTCACCGTCCTTGAAGGCGGCCTGGATCTCGGCCTGCATCTGTTCGCTGGCGGCAGCATCGATGCAACGCACGGGGTCGGCGTCGAGTGCGTCGACGTCGGCGGCAGTCGGAAGAACCGTGCTCTTCGACACGACTGATCCGAGTTCGACGACGTGGCTGACGATCTCGATACCACCGACCTGTGCGAGGAACTGCCGGGCCACTGCGCCCAGTGCGACGCGGGCGGCCGTCTCGCGGGCGCTGGCGCGTTCCAGGACCGGACGGATGTCGTCGAACCCGTACTTCTGCATGCCCGCGAGGTCTGCGTGTCCGGGTCGGGGTCGGGTGAGAGGGGCGTTGCGGGCCAAACTCGCGAGTTCGTCCTCGTCGACCGGGTCGGCCGACATCACCGTGGTCCACTTGGGCCACTCGCTGTTGCCCACCTGGATCGCGATGGGACCGCCCATGGTCAGGCCATGACGCACGCCGCCGAGCACACTCACCTCATCCGCCTCGAACTTCATGCGGGCGCCGCGCCCCGCACCGAGGCGGCGTCGGGCCAGGTGTCCGGCGATGTCATCCGAGGTGACCGCGACCCGGGCGGGCAGGCCCTCCAGGATCGCGACCAGTGCGGGCCCGTGCGACTCACCTGCGGTCAACCAACGAAGCATGGTGCTGATTGTCGCACCGTTCGCCCCCGACCACGCACCTGTGGATCGGTTTCGGTGGCAACAGGTGACTAGTTGGCGGACTTGCCCCCGGTGCTCTTGCCGTCGTTGCTGTCCTTGCCGCGACCGGTGTCCTTGTCGCCGCCGTTCTTGTCGGCGGACTTGGTGGAGTCGGACTTGGCGCCCTTGGACGAGGTGCCGGACGTCTTGTTGCCCTGGGTCGGGTTCTTGGCGGCGGCGGCTGCGCTGGGAGCCGGGGTTGCGGCAGGTGAGGCCGGGGTGGCCGGATCTGCGACGGCATCCTCGAGCGGGGCCTCCGGGAGAGTGAAGTAGTCGCCCCCCACAGCGACCGTGTAGCTGTCGGCGGTGTCCCCGCTGGCGGAGACGTCAACGGTCTTGATCAGGAACGCCCGTTCCTGACGCTCCAGATTGTCGACGAAAGTCTTGATATTGGCGTAGCGGCCAGTCGCGGTGATCTCCATCGGGAGGGCCACGATCTTGGCGCCCTCGTTGGGGACCTCGACCGGCTCGCCCGGAGTGATCCCCGTCAGGTCCACTCCAGCGGACGAGGCATCCGATTCGATGGCGCGTACCAACTCCGGCTGCTTGACCTCGGCGGGCATCTTCTCGCGTACCGCCTCGATCTCCTCCAGCTTGGTCGGCACCTCGGCGGACTGCTGCTGCAGCTGCGTGATCTTGGCTTCGAGACGGGTGTTCTCCTCGTTCGTCGCCGCGACCTCGTCCCACGTCTCGCCGGCGGAATTCCGGACAGGGTTGACGAGCAGGAAGAAGCCCAGGAGGAAGATCAGGATCAGCCCGGCGATCCCACCGAGAGTCCACTTCCGTGTGATGCTCACTGCGCCGCCCCATCCGGTGCTGCGGGAGTCGGCGTCGCCGCACCTGGGGCGGCCGAGCCTCCCGTCGCCGGAGGCGGTGTCCCATAGCGACCGCTCAGAGCGTTGGCGCTCAGGTCGGCCGCGGACTCCCAGGAGATCGGTCCCCCGCCCTGAGAGGTGGTCGGCGACCCGGCGGTCCCGGTTGAACCGGTTCCTCCGGTGCTCTTCGTCGAACTGGTGAGGAACGGGTAGGTGTAGTCCTGCAGCGTCTGCAGACTGTCCAGCCACGCCGCGATCTCACTGAACGACGACCCGGTGCCGGCGAAGGTCATCGTGCCCACCGACTCCTGCGGCGGCAGCACCTCTCCCGGACTGGTCTGGACGGGCCCGTCCTCCGCGATCGCCCCTCCGATGGAGTTCAGCGTCACACCCGCCGGTGTCGCGAACGACAACTGGTTCAGCAGGAAGGCCCAGCGGACCTCGCGAGACATCGCGGTCGTGATCGCCTCTTCGGCGATGGAGGCCGTGGCGAACACCCGGGGCACCTCGGCGTACTGGGCCACCTCGCCCTGCAGTTGCGTCTGGCGCAGCTGGGCGACCTCCAACTGGGCCTCAGCCTCGGCGAGGTCCCGCTGCGCCGAGTACCACAGGATTCCCAGGAGCAGGAGGACGAAGACCAGCCCGGCCAACAGCCAGCGTTTGATGGTCTTCAGACGCAGTTGGTCGAGGAACCGCTGCGGCAGCAGGTTCACGCGGACGTAGCCGGGGAACGGTCGCTCGTCGGGGATGTCCGGCACGTCGAAGGACTGGTCCGCCAGATCCTCCGTCTTGGTGCGGCGCAGTGTCAGTGGACTCATTGGTCGTCCCAGATCGCCAGGCCGACCGCTGCCGAGGCGAGCGGATCGGCGAATGCCAGATGTTCGGTCGACAGTCCGCTGTCGCCGGGGCCCAGTGCCGTCAGCGGCGTACCGCGCCGAACGGGAAGCGCGGTCGCCATCTCCAAGCGCTCCTGCAGACCGGGGATGAGCGAGCCTCCCCCGGTGAGCACGATGCGGTCGAGCCGCTCGAGGGTGCCGGTGGCGAGGTAGTAGTCCAGGGAGCCGCGGATCTCGTCCACGAGTTGTTGGACGACGTCGGAGATGACGGCCTCAGGAGCGTCCGCAGGTACGGCCAGCAGTGTCTCGTCGTCCAGCGACGTCTCACGCTTGATCGATTCCGCGGTCGGCAGATTCACGCCGAGATCGGTGATGAGGCGGTCGGTGACATCCTGGCCGCCCATCAGCAGGATCCGGACGAACTGGGGGATGCCGTTGACGTGGATGACCAGGCTCGTGGTGGATGCCCCGATGTCCACCACCGCCTCCGCCTCCTGCCGCATGCCCATGTGATCGGCACGGACCAGAGCCCGGACCAGGGCGAACG
>CAIWTL010000056.1 GCA_903915555.1 uncultured Micrococcales bacterium
ACTGCGAGCGGCAGTGTCACGAGGAACACCGACCCCCACCAGAAGTACTCGAGCAGGGCGCCGGAGACCAGGGGGCCGAGCGCCGTGATCCCGCCGCCGACAGCGGACCACAGCGCGATGGCCCTGGTCCGGATGTCTCCCGACCAGATCGCAGTGATGAGCGCGAGGGTGGTCGGGAAGGCCATACCGGCGGCCACACCGCCGCAGAATCGAGCGACCGCGAGGACCCATTCGTTGGGAGCGTAGGCGGCCAGGAGACATGCGGGGATGGACAGGCCGATCCCGAGCAGCATGATCCCCTTGCGCCCGTAGCGGTCCCCGAGCGCACCCAGGTAGAGCACGGTCGTCGCCAGGCCGAGTGAGAACCCGATCGCGATCATGTTGAGTGCCGTCTGCGAGGCGTCGAACGCGTCACCGATGCTCGGCAGGGCGACATTCGCCACCGAGAGATTGAGGTTGGCGACGGCCGCGACACAGATCAACGCGACCAGCGGCATCCCCAGGGACTGTCGTGTGGTCACGCCGAACATGCTGACACGCATCGACGCACCACGGGCGCCGCGGCGCAGATCGAGGATCGGCAGTTTCACGAGTTTCGGCATTCAGCAGGCGAACTCACCCCGGGAATCCCTACCTTCAACACCATGGACATCATCATCCTGGTGCTTCTCTTCATCACGGCACTACTCATCCTCAAGGGCGCCAAGCGCGGCCTGATCCTTTCCCTGTGGGTCCTGAGCCTGATCCTGATGCTGGGTCTGTTCCGGTACCACGTCACCTCGGCTCTGGATCTGAGCTTCTGATGAGCGCCACGGACAACACCCCCGAACAGGCCGTCGAAGCGGTCGAGAACGATGTCGCGGCGACCGTGTCCGCGGTCGCCGACATCCCCCCTGCCGACGCGGGCGAGAAGACCATCTGGAGTTCGCTCAGCTTCTGGGGCGCCCACCTGTGGGTCCTGGGTTACGCCGGCGTCCTCAGCGGCGCGTTCACCATCCAGTTCGCGATGGGCGAGTTCCCGTGCCCGCTGTGCATGCTGCAGCGCTACGGAATGATCCTCAGCACCCTGGGCGCACTGTGGATCATCATGCAGGCCCGCCGCGGAACGCTCACCCCGACGAGATACATGCAGGGACTCGGGATGGGAGCACTCGGGGCGATGGCCGGCGCTCTCGTGTCGGTGCGCCAGATCCTGCTGCACATCAAGCCGGGTGACCCCGGCTATGGGGCGCCCGTCCTCGGACTCCACCTCTACAGCTGGGCGCTGATCACCTTCTACATCGTGGTGCTGTACGTGGCGGTCGCCGCGATGGTGTCGCCCCGAGGAATTCCGGTGGCTCCCACTGGTGGTGCCGGGCGGGCGATCTCGACCATCGTGGTCGCGATCTTCCTGATCCTGCTGGCTGCCAACGTGATCGCCATCATCTTCCTCGAGGGCTTCGCATGGGTGCTGCCCGATGATCCGATCAGCTATGGACTGATCGACCAGTTGCAGGGACAGCCCATTCCCAGCGGTGGCTGACGGGGGCCTGACGACCGATCAGTGAGGGTCGTGGCCCGCGGCGAGAGTCGCGGCCACGACCCTCACCGCGTCCCGGGTGGCCGCCACATCGTGGACCCGCACGCACCAGGCCCCGGCGGCGGCGGCCAGCACGGACACGGCTGCGGTGGCGTCCTCCCGCAGTTCGACGGGTCGCGGACCGTCAGGTGTCCCCAGCAGTTCTCCGAGGAATCTCTTACGGCTGGCGCCGATCAGCAGAGGATGGCCCAGCGCGAGCAGCCGGTCCATGCCAGCCAGCAGCGCCCAGTTGTGCACGGACTCCTTCGCGAACCCCAGCCCCGGATCGACGATGATGCGGTCGGGCTGAACTCCGGCGAAGAGCGCCCCCTGGACGGCGATCTGGAGTTCGGCGACGACATCACCCACCACGTCGGGGCCGTACTGTGCCCACTCGCCCATCCGGGTGGAATGGGCCCGCCAGTGCATGACGACGTAGGGGACGTCCAGACCGGCCACGGTCCCCGCCATCCGCGGGTCGGCGAGGCCACCGGACACGTCGTTGACCAGGACGGCTCCGGCGCGCACGGCCTCCTCCGCGGTCTCAGACCTCATCGTGTCGATGCTGACCGGCACCCCCTCCTGGGCCAGACCGGCGACCACGTCCAATACCCGCGCCAGCTCCTGGCGGCTGCTCACCCGCTGCGCGCCCGGACGGGTCGACTCCCCTCCGACGTCGACGATGTCGGCACCGGACCTGTGGAGCGCCAGGCCGTGCTCGAGGGCTGCCTGTGGGTCGGCGTACCGGCCACCGTCGGAGAAGGAGTCCGGAGTCACGTTCAGGATCCCCATGACCAGGCAGCGGCCGGGATCCTGGAGGGAGCCGGGCAGCCCTGCGGGGCCCTGGGGTGTCATGGCGTCAGCATAGGGGCGCCCCGGTGACGGTCGGTCAGGCCTTCAGGATCAGGGCCATGGCCTCGGTACGACTCGTGGGGTCACGCAACTGGCCGCGTACCGCGCTGGTGATCGTGCGGGCGCCCGGCTTCTTGACGCCGCGCATGGCCATACACAGGTGCTCGCAGTCGATGACGACGATGGCGCCCTGGGGCTCCAGGAACTCGACCAGGGAGTCCGCGATCTGGGTGGTCAGGCGTTCCTGCACCTGGGGCCGCTTGGCGAAGACGTCGACGAGGCGCGCCAGTTTGGAGAGACCCGTGATCCGCCCGCTCGAGTTGGGGATGTACCCCACGTGGGCCACCCCGTGGAAGGGAACGAGGTGGTGCTCGCACAAGGAGTAGACCTCGATGTCGCGCACCAGGACCATCTCGTCGTAGATCGCGTCGAACTCCGTGGTCATGACGTCCTCGGGACGCTGGCGCAGCCCGCCTGTCACTTCAGCGAAGGAGCGCGCAACGCGGGCAGGCGTGTCCTGGAGCCCGTCCCGCTCGGGGTCCTCCCCTATGGCCAGCAGCAGTTCACGTACCGCTGCCTCGGCGCGGGCGTGGTCGAACTCGGGTCCTAGATCCTCATTCACCGCACCAGTGTGGGGGGACCGTTCGTCGTGCGCCACCGGTCTGTCGAGATCAGCGCCCGACCGGGGATTCGCCCGCCGGCGGCTCCCAGTCGGCGGTCTCGGGATCGCCGGACGGTGCGGACCCGTTCCGGTGGGACCCGTTGGCATGCGAGCCGTTGACGTGTCCGTTGACCCCAGCGACCTCTTTCGGGGTGAGGACGGGGGGGCGGTCGGACGGTGCGCGGCGCGCCGAGCCGGTCCATGCGGGCCGCACGGGGTTGAGATCCAACGCCGCGAAGATCTCCTCGACCTGCCGCTTGTCGAGAGTCTCCTTCTGGAGCAGCTCCAGGACGAGGTGGTCGAGCACGTCACGGTTGGCGACCAGGATGTCGTAGGCCTCCTGGTGGGCCTCCTCGATCAGGGAGCGGACCTCCTCGTCGATCGCGCCGGCGATCTCCTCCGAATAGTCCCGGGCGTGACCCATGTCGCGGCCCAGGAAGACCTCACCCTGCTCCTGGCCGTACTTGATGGCGCCGAGCCGCTCGGTCATGCCGTACTGGGTGACCATGGCACGCGCTAGGCTCGTCGCCTTCTCGATGTCGTTGGCCGCGCCGGTGGTCGGATCGTGGAACACGAGTTCCTCGGCCGCCCGCCCGCCGAGCATGTAGGCCAGTTGGTTGAGCATCTCCGACCGTCGGCGGGAGTACTTCTCCTGGTCCGGCAGCACCATCGTGTAGCCGAGAGCCCGACCGCGGGGCAGGATCGTGATCTTGTGGACGGGGTCGTTACCGGGGAGGGCCGCGGCGACGATCGCGTGGCCGCCTTCGTGGTAGGCGGTGACCTTCTTCTCCTGATCGTCCATGACCCTGGTGCGCTTCTGGGGACCGGCGATGACGCGGTCGATGGCTTCGTCGAGAGCCTCGTTGGTGATGAGTTGTTCGCCGTTGCGGGCGGTCAGCAGCGCGGCCTCGTTGAGGACATTCGCAAGATCGGCGCCGGTGAACCCCGGCGAGCGCTTGGCGATGCTCTCGAGGTCCACATCCGGGGCCAGGGGCTTGCCGGTCGCGTGGACCTTCAGGATCGCCTCGCGGCCCTTCAGGTCGGGCGACTCGACGGCGATCTGGCGGTCGAAGCGACCCGGGCGCAGCAGCGCGGGGTCGAGGATGTCGGGGCGGTTCGTCGCCGCGATGAGGATGACACCGCCGGTGACATCGAAGCCGTCCATCTCGACGAGCATCTGGTTGAGGGTCTGCTCCCGCTCGTCATGACCGCCACCCAGACCCGCGCCGCGATGCCGGCCCACCGCGTCGATCTCGTCGACGAAGATGATGGCGGGCGCGTTGGTCTTGGCCTGCTCGAAGAGGTCGCGCACACGTGAGGCGCCGACACCGACGAACATCTCGACGAAGTCGGACCCCGAGATGGAGAAGAACGGGACACCTGCCTCTCCCGCGACAGCGCGGGCGAGCAGGGTCTTACCGGTTCCGGGAGGACCGTAGAGCAGGACACCCTTGGGGATCTTGGCCCCCACCGCGGTGAATCGCGAGGGGTCCTGCAGGAACTCCTTGATCTCTTGGAGTTCCTCGACGGCCTCGTCCGCACCGGCGACGTCGGCGAATGTGGTCTGCGGCATGTCCTTGCTGACCACCTTGGCCTTGGACTTGCCGAACGACATGAGACGCCCGCCGCCGCCCTGCATCTGGTTCAGGAAGAAGAACAGCAGGAAGAGGATGAGCAGGATGGGCAGGAAGTACACGAGGAGAGTGACCAGGAGGCTCTCCTGCGGGACCTCGACGTTGTAGCCGTCCTTGAGTTGGCCCTCGTCGAACTTGGTCTGCAGCAACTGCTGGAGCTCGACACCCTGCCCTGTGATGTACTGCGTCGTCTGCTGGGTGCCGTCGGGCAGGGTCAGGTTGAGGCGCTGGTCCTTGTCGACGAGGGTGGCCTCGGCGACCTGGTTGTTCTGGATCGCCTGCACGGCCTGGGATGTGGAGATTTCCGCCGGCCCGCGGATATCGGACATGACGCTGGTCGCGACGAGGAGCAACAACAGCGCCAGGAGGATCCACAGGAGGGGTCCTCGGGCGATTCGCTTGAAGTCCATGGCGGGGCGGGGGTCCACTTCCGGTCGTCGCCGGCGCGGTCACCGGACGCAGTGCTTAGAAGGTACACCGGCCGGGTGACGGCCGCCGAGCCTGTTCGCGCAGCGCGTGACGGGGGATGCCCCATCGGCTGACGGCGCCGCACGCCATGCCGGGATCGGCGGATGAGGGGTCAGGCCCAGGCGACGTAACCGGGCAGGACCTCCACCCAGTCCAGGAGCACGAGAGCGGCCCCGATGCCGGCCACGGCCCAGAACACCGCCTTGGCGGCGACGGCGAGCCTGCTCACGAGGTCGTGCGGGTCGCGATCCGGGCCGGATCCCCAGCGCGCCGGCGGGTAGCTCCAGCGACGCATGAGTGCGGAGGCGACCACGTACCCGAGGAATGCCGCTGCCACCGAGAGGATGTCGTTGTGCAGGAGCGGCAGGATCGCCGCGGCGCTCAGGAGCATGAGCAGCACCGGGAGCAGTCGCCGCCACGTGCCCACCTGCGGGGTCGCCCCGTCGTCGGTCAGTTTCGTCTGCGCGACCGCGACGTCATCGACCAGGAACGGGATGGCGGTGGCGCCGGACATGGTGCTGGGTGCCACGCCCAGCGGCGCCCGACTGCGCCATTCGCGCAGGATGTTGGCCACGGCCGGGTCGGTCGCCGTACTGGTCATGGTCACGGAGGTTCCGCGGATCGTCACGGGACGCCCGTTGCCGTCCCAGGACTGGCAGGTCGTCGACAGGGGGAGCTCGGGCAGGTCGGCAGGTCCGATCAGCCGCAACCACCTCGAGTCGTAGCGGTTCCGGTCGGCGGCCCAGTCGACGACGATCAGGGGGTAGCGGACATCCCCGGTCGTGGTCACGGTCACAGTCGGGTCCTCCTCGCAGTCGTGGTGGTGACGGCCGACGGTGCTCGCGGCCGGATGGCAGTCCCTGGAGGGGCCCTACCCGCCGTCGGGATCGACAAACCCGAGGTGGCGCACGTCACCCGTCACCGCACACCGGAAGGGTGGTGTGCGGCGCCGTGGAAGCGCCGAACTGATGTGGGACGACGTGGGGTGGGGGATGATGGGCAGATGTTCGCCCAGGTCCTCACCTCCCCCGGCCCCGACCCGGCCTCGGCGCTGAGGCTCGAGGACATGGCCGGACCCCGCGGCGAGGGTGTGCTCATCGAGGTGGGCGCCACCGCCGTGTGCCGCACCGACCTTCAGTTGGTGACCGGCGATCTTCCCGCCCGCCGCCTGCCCGTGATCCCCGGGCATCAGGTGGTCGGGCGCCTCGCCGAGGGCCCGCAGGCGGGTCGGCGCGTGGGACTGGTGTGGCTCGCCTGGGCGTGCGGCGAGTGCCGGTACTGCCTCGATGGCCACGAGAACCTGTGCGACGCCGCCCGATTCACGGGGTGGGACGTCGACGGTGGCTACGCGGACCTGGTCCGCGCCGACCCGTCATTCGTCCATCCGATCCCCGACGACCTCGCGGGCCGCGACGATGCCGAGTTGGCGCCCCTCCTGTGTGCCGGTGTGATCGGCTATCGCTCCCTGCACATCGCCGGGCTCACCGGCCCGGTGCCGACCGATCGGACGGTACGCCTCGGGCTGTACGGCTTCGGGGCGTCCGCCTCCCTCGCCATCCAGGTCGCCCGCCACTGGGGTGTGCGGTGCACCGTCGTGACGCGCTCCGCGTCCGAGGTCGAGCGCGCCCGGCGGATGGGTGCCGAATGGGCCGGTACCTACGACGAGGACATCCCCCACGAACTGGATGCAGCGATCACGTTCGCCCCGTCGGGCGACGTCGTGGTGCAAGCACTGCGCGCGGTCCGCCGCGGGGGCACCGTGGCCATCAATGCGATCCACCTCGACCGCATCCCGCAGTTCGACTACGACGACTTGTGGTGGGAGCGCTCGATCCGGTCGGTGGCCAACGTCACCCGGGCGGATGCGAAGGAGTTCCTCGACCTTGTCGGCCCCGCCGACGTGCGCACCAGTGTCGAGACGATGCCTCTCGCCGATGCGGCGACCGCCCTGTCCCGGGTCGCTTCGGGCGACGTGTCCGGCAGCTTCGTGCTGATTCCGGAGGGCGCCGCATGACCCGATCCTTGCGTGAACCGCACCCTGACCGGCTACCACCGGACCACCCGATGCGGACGGAGATCCTGCGGCGCCACGACGCAGCGCTGGAGGCCGGTGAGCCCGGCTACCTGGACCCCCTGTCGGGGCTCTTCGTGATCACAGCCGCGACCCACGCGGCACGGGGGCGCTGCTGCCGGAACGGCTGTCGGCACTGCCCCTTCTGCTGACACCCGCCGGGCGTCACCGGGGATCGGCCGAGTCGTGGGGCTTCAGCGGCCCGCACCCACCGGCCACGCGTATTCGACACCCGTGAGTTCTTCGCTCGCCTCCCACAGGGCCCTCGCATTGGCGTCGTCGCAGGCAGCACTGTTGGGCTCGACCTTCTCAGGATGGCCGCGCATCTCGAACCAGCCACCCGGACCGATGTAGTCGCCGCCGTGGACATCGGGTTGCGTCGCCGCGTAGAGCGTGGGCCATGAGCCCGCTCGCGCGGACTGACCCAGAACGGTGTTCATCCCCTGGGTGAGGAGCTGGCCCACGCGGTTCTGGGCCATGGCCGGGCCGGCGAACTGGAGGTTGGTCGCCGCGTATCCCGGATGCGCCGCGGCAGCGGTGAGCGCGGCACCCGACTCACGTGCGCGCCGGTCGAGTTCCCGGGTGAACAGAAGATTGGCCAACTTGCTCTGACCATAGGCCTGCCATGGCCGATAGGTGCGCCGCTCGTAGTTGAGGTCGGTGGGATCGCACGAGCCCATGCGGTGGGCGCCGCTTGCCACGGTCACCACTCGTGCGTCGCGTTCCGGGTCGTCGGTGGGCAGGAACGGCAGCAGGAGGCCGGTCAGGGCGAAGTGGCCCAGGTGGTTGGTGCCGATCTGCAGTTCGAACCCGTCCTTTGTCTCCCCACGCGGGGGGGCCATCACGCCCGCGTTGTTGATGAGGACGTCGATGTCGCCGATCTCCTCGCCGATCCGCGCTGCGGCCTCCCGCACCGATCCGAGGTCGGCGAGGTCCAGCGGCACGGCGACCGGATCAGGCCCGGTGGCCACGCCCCGCGTGACCGCCAGCGCGCGGTCGAGGCGCGCGGGGTCCCGGCCGGTGAGCACTACCCGCGCATCGTGCGCCGCGAGGGCAGCAGCGGTCTCGAGCCCGAGGCCGCTGGTGGCACCCGTGATCACGTAGGTGCGTCCGTCGAGGGAGGGAAGATCCGAGTCGGTCCATCGCGTCATACGCCCATCGTGGGGCCAACGGATCCCGATGGCATCCCGGGGACGGCCGGGCGCACCCGGCGGGAAGGCCGCGCGGTGCCGCGGCTCTAGCCTGGAGGGGTGGACCACACCCATCCCGGCTGGTACCCGGATCCGTCCGACGCGACACGGTCACGCTACTGGGACGGGGAGTCCTGGACCGCGCACGTTTCCACCGGGTGGGGGGCGCCCGCGGGGCAGGAGACCGACTTCGGGAGGTACGCGCCGACGACGGGCGAGTTGACCGCCGGAGGGATGCGACGGGTACCGCAGCTGTTCGACGATGTGGGACGCATCCTGAAGCGGGCGTGGTGGCCGATCGTCGCGGTCAGCGTGGCCGTCTGGGCAGCGTGGTTCGTGATCCTGATCCTGGTCACGACGGCCGTCGTCGACGTCGGCCGGGCGACGACGGCCGTGACCCTCCTGCTGGACACGACACAGCGCTTCCCCGAGGGGCGGTGGCCTGCCTCATCACAGCAGGCCATCGAGGAGGCGTTCACGGGGGTGCTCCGCCCATCGTCGGTGGCCTGGTTCGTCGCCACCATCATCGTCCTGGCGGTGGGTGCGCTTTTTGCGTCGTGCGTCCAGATCGCGGCCGTCACCCGCTTCGGGGCCGATGCGGCCGCGGGGGTGCCCACATCCTGGCGCGCCGGGTGGCGGTCCGGCGCCGTGGGTGGGCTGCGACTTCTCGGCTATGCCTTGACGCTGACCGTTGTGACGCTCGTCGTGACCGCTGCACTGACAGCCGTGACTGTTGCCGCTGCGGGGCTGAATGTCGGCCTCGCAGTGGTGGTGGCTCTGACCGGGGTCATCGCCCTGGTTGTGGTCGGCATCTGGCTGACAGGCCGTCTCGTCCCCGTGCTCGTCCAGGTCGATATGGGGCCGAGGGCGCTGGCCTGGAGCTGGCGGGCGACCCGCGGCCACTTCTGGGCGGTACTGGGCCGCTATCTCCTGTGGTCGATCGTCGCAGCGGTGGTGGCGCAGACCGTGCTGGCGATCCTTCTGCTGCCTGTCTCGCTGGTGACGTTCTCGGCGACCTCGACTCCCGATGCGGGTTCCGTGACCACGTCGCTCATCCTCTCCCTGGTCAGTCTGCCGTTGTCCCTCGTCGTGGCCGCGCTGACCTACATCGGTGTCGTCCCGATCTGGCGGGACCTCACCGACGACCCGACCTACCGGTCCATCGACCGCGGCGATCGGTCGGCTCGCTGAGGGCGGTCACCCGCGGAAGCCGTCCGGGGAACCATGGTGGTCGTGACCCATCCCATGTCCGTCGAACGGTTGCCCCTCGAGCGGTGCGCCCTCGGGACCCCGCAGACCACCTCCGGGGCCGGCCGACTGCGCCTGCGCCGCGGCGAACACGAGACTCGCCAGCAGCCCGGCGCCCAAGAGCGCACTGGTCACCATGAAGATCCGGCTGCGACGCTGCTCCGACTCGTAGCGGGACTGCCAGTCGGAGGTCCCACCGTCGACGTCGCCGGCGGAGGCGAGCCCACTCGGTGGCGGCTCGATGGGCATCGTGTCGGTCGTCGCACCGGGCCGCGACGTCTGGTCCGGGTTCTCACCATCGTGTGTCGTCATATCGGCCATGCTCGTGGGCTTTCCTGAGAGAGGGCTGTGAGTGGGCCGGATCGCTGCTGCGAAGTCCGCGGCATCCGCCGGGCCTTGACCGAACGGGTGAACTCTCCGTATTGTTTTTCGATATTAGCGTTTTTCGATATTATCGAAGAACGACATGAGGAGGAGCGATGGAGAACGCCGACCCCACGCCCGAGGCACCGCGGCTCACGTCACCACTGTCGGTGGTGCTGATGGTGCTCGCCGCAGGTCTGGCCGTCCTCGCCGTCGCGTTGCCCGCGATCCAGGTGGGCCGCGGGGAAGCGGTCGCCACCGTCGACCTGTCCCCCTCGGCCACGGCCACCGCGCTGGGATCCGTCGAGCTGGCCACCGGGCACGTCACAGCCACCGGCAACGACAGAGTGACGGTCAATCTCGTCGTCTCGGAACTGCCCGACGGGCAACCGGTCGGAACCCTGGCGAAGCTCGCCACACAGGCGGGGACGTTCCTGTGGCTGACCGGACTCGCCGTCATCTGCTTCCTGCTCGCTCGGGTCCTGGCCGACATCGGCGCGGGGCGCCCGTTCGAGGCGCCGCAGGCGCGGCGCTTCACGCTCATCGCCCTCGCCGTGGTGGTGTGTTCCGCCGGGGCGGACACGGTCAACTACCTCCAGGCGCGCGCCCTGACGGCTTCCATCGGCGATCCAGCGGCGATCGCTGTCACGCCGTACTACTCGGCGATCCCCCTCGTGCTGGCGGCGGTGAGTCTGGTGCTCGCCGGTGCCTTCCGGTCCGGACGGCGCATCCAGGCCGACACCGAAGGGTTGATCTGATGCCCGAGATCATCTGCCATCTGGACTCCCTGCTCGCTGAGCGCGGCATGTCGGTCGTGGAGTTGTCCGAGAGGGTCGGCGTGACCAACGTGAACCTGTCGATCCTCAAGAACAACCGAGCCAGGGCAATCCGCTTCTCCACGCTCATCGCACTGTGCGAGGCCCTCGACTGCCAGCCGGGAGACCTGTTCTCCTTCACCCCTTGACCCCGAACACCCGCAACCGGAAGGACACTCGATGAACACCATGGCAACCCCGGCGACCGAGCCGACCGACTACCCGCCACCCACCACCCGACCCCTCGCCGTCCCGGCGCCCTCGGGCGCATGGCAGGGCGTCTCGTGGTTCGCGTTCACACTCGGAGCGGTCACCTACCTCTTCACCGTCTGGTACGCGGTGGGCATCACCGTGGGCGAACGGTATTTCCTCTACACCGCTGCGCTCTTCAGCCTCTACGGATGCCTGGGGGTCTCCAAGGTCGTACGGGACAGGCAGGAAGGCATCCCGGTCACGGCACTGTTCTACGGCCTGTCGTTCGTCGCCGCGCTGGCTCCGTTCGTTCTCGTCTCGTACAACATGCTGTTCGACTCCACCCTGCCGACGAGTTCCCGCACCCTCATCGGCATGGCGTTCGCGCTCACCGCCTACGCAACGCTCGGGATCGCCAAGAACGAGCGCGACAAGGCCTGCGTGCGACCCACCGCGTTGGGCGGTCCCAGGAGTTGATGGCGCGCGACGTCGGGCTCAGTCGAGCCCGGCGTCCAGCGCGCGCATCAGTTCTCCATCGCTGGTGTCCCCGTCCATCGACCACACCATGGCGCCGGCCAGGTTCTGGTTCTTGATGTAGGCGGTCTTGTCCGCGATGACCTGGGGATCGTCGAACGACCAGAAGGTGCGTCCGTTGAAGATCCACATCTGCTTGGTCACCGGATCCCGGTGCTTGGTGTATCCGGCCAGACCGCGCAGGACCTTGTAGTCCTCGAACCCAGCCTCGTAGGTGGCGGGAGCAGCTCCGTTCGCCGACTGGTAC
>CAIWTL010000057.1 GCA_903915555.1 uncultured Micrococcales bacterium
CGCTGCGGTGCTCGAGGACCTCGCCCGGCGGGGCGCCGCCGAGTCGGAACACGCCGGTACGGGGGTCACGATCGCCACCCTCCACCGCGTCAAGGGGCTCGAGTGGGATGCCGTCGTCCTCGCCGGGCTGGAGGAAGGTCATCTGCCCGTGAAGCAGGCGAAGAAGGCCCCTGAGCAACTGGCCGAGGAGCGGCGACTGCTCTACGTGGGCATCACGCGCGCACGCCGCGACCTGCTGATCACCTGGGCGCGGCAACGCGGTGGCCGCGCCCAGCGCCGCAGCTCCCTGCTGTCCGGGGTGGTGCCGGGGGAGACCCGGTACCGCGACGATCGCACCCGGCCGCGGCGCGGTGGTGGTGCATCACCCGATCTCACCGCTGCCGACGCCGATCTCTACGAACGTCTCAAGGCGTGGCGGCTGCAGGTCGCCCGCGAGGAGGACGTCCCTGCCTACGTGGTGTTCTCCAACTCGACCCTCGCGCTGATCGCGGGCGCCGAGCCGACGACGGAGGAGGAACTGTCGCGCATCTCCGGGGTCGGACCGGCCAAGTTGGAGAAGTACGGGCCGGCTGTCCTCGCCGTGGTCGGGGAGTGTCACGACGCCGCCGGCGACTGAGTCCTGTCCCGTGTATCAGGTGGCCGCCGCCTGCGCGATGGTGCGATCGTGCAGTTCCCGCATCCCCGGCAGAGCGATCCGAGGGTCCTGGGGGTCACGCCCCGAAAGGACGGCGTCGAGGTAGCGGCGGTCCGCGTCCAGCCTGTCGAGGGGGTCGTCGGTGGGAGTGCCATGACCAGGGACCAGGACCCGACACCGGGCCAGCACCGGCGCCAGACGGTCCAGCCCGACGAGATAGGGGACCAGATCCGCGTCCTCATCGTCCGGCATGGGCAGTTCGACGTCGCTCAGCATGTCCCCGGCCAGAACCGTCCCGGCGTCCGGAATCTCCACGGCGACGTGGCCGCGGGCGTGCGCGTCGTGTTCGTGCAGGATCACCTCGCGTCCCTCCCAGGCCAGCGGGTAGGGCACCGGCAGGGGGGTGTCCCGCGGGTAGGGCGCCGTGGGGACCTCGTCGGCGGCGCGCGGCGCGTCGGGCAGCGAGGTGATGCGGCCCGTGACCGCCAGCAGATCGGCGGGAAGATCGCCGACCAGGGGCTGCAGCAGCCGACCCCGCTGCACCTCCCACTGCCGGACCGACCACGGGCTCGCCCACCGTGGGACCGGGGGCAGCGACGGGTGCCACAGCACGTGGTCGTAGTGCACGTGCGTCGCCAGGCCCGCCGCAGCCGTGCTGCCCACCGCAGTGAGGACGGCGGCGACCCCGGCGAGCTCGTCGGCGTCCCATGCCGGGTCGACGACGACCGAGCCTGCATCGCCCAGGACAAGGGTCGAGGTGGTCGTGTGACGCCGCGAGGTCATGACGATGACTCCGTCGGCGACCTCGCTGAACGTCCTCATCGATGCTCGTGGCCCCGGCGTGACGCCGCAGCGGCTCAGTAGTTGTCGCCGGGTGGCGGCTCGATGGGCCGCTGGAACTCCTGGCCCTGGAAGAGGAGAGCGCCGATCGCGATGTAGAGCACCATCACGCCCAGGCCGATCGGTGCCGCCCACTGGTAGATGTCCACGACCTTCGCCTCCTCGATGGCGCGTTCGCGCCGTCCAGCCTCGTGCAGTGACCCTACTGCGCCGCCGTCACCCGGCGCGACACGGCAGACCAGGGGTGCCGCCATGGACCGTGGTCGGGGCGGACCTCGGCCGTACCGGTGCGACCGCCCTACGATGTGCGGGTGGATGCGGGTCGGTCAGTGGCTCGGTGACCGGGAAAGGAAGTGATCGGCGGTGAGCGACCCTGTGACGCCTGACGCGTTGGTCCAGATGTCCATCGCCGATGTCGTCCCCGCGGCCGCCGCCGTCGGGGCGGTGGAGCAGGCCGCGCTCGGGCTCGGCATCACCGCCGAGAGCGCGCACCGACTGGCCTCTGTGGTCCGCGAACTGATCAGCGAGTCCCGGCGCCGGGAGACCTTCGGGGGGCGTGAGGACACGGTCGGGGTGACGGCGAGGCGCCGCGGATCCGACCTGCTGGTCACGGTGA
>CAIWTL010000058.1 GCA_903915555.1 uncultured Micrococcales bacterium
AGCGCCTCGAAGAACGTGGCCGATACCCCGGGGTGGGAACGCATCCCGGCACCCACCAGGGACACCTTGGCGATCCCCTCGTCACTCGCCAGTCGCTCGAACCCGATGACGCTCTGGGCATCCAGGAGCGACTGGAGCGCCCGCGCCACATCTCCCTTGGGACATGTGAAGGTGACGTCGGTCCGGCCCGTCGCCTCAGCGCTGACGTTCTGCACGATCATGTCGATGTTCACCTGAGCCTCGGCCAGCGTCCGGAAGATGGCGGCTGCCTCTCCCGGCCGGTCCGGGACCCCCAGGATCGTGATCTTGGCATCGTTCAGATCAGCGGCGACACCCGCGATGATCGGCGCTTCCATGGTTCCTCCCTCGGTCGGGTCGGCCACCACCCAGGTGCCCTCGTGTGACGTGAATGTCGAACGGACGTGGATCGGGATGCCGTACCGCCGCGCGTACTCGACGCACCGCAGATGAAGAACCTTGGCGCCTGCTGCTGCCAGTTCGAGCATCTCCTCGTACGACGCCCGCCTCAACTTGCTGGCGCGGGTGACCACACGGGGATCGGCGGAGAAGATGCCGTCCACATCGGTGTAGATCTCGCAGACATCGGCGTCGAGTGCCGCGGCCAAGGCGACGGCAGTCGTGTCGGAACCGCCGCGTCCGAGGGTCGTGACGTCCTTGCTGTCGTAACTGACGCCCTGGAACCCCGCGACGATGGCGATCGCACCGTCCGACAGAGCTCCCTGGATCCGGCCGGGGGTGACGTCGATGATGCGCGCCCGGCCATGGGCGGAGTCGGTGATGAGTCCCGCCTGCGAGCCGGTGTAGGAGCGGGCCTCGTGTCCCAGATCATGGATCGCCATGGCCAGCAGAGCCATCGACATCCGCTCGCCCGCGGTCAGGAGCATGTCCAACTCGCGCCCCGGCGGATCGGGCGACACCTGGTGGGCCAGGTCGAGGAGGTCGTCGGTGGTATCCCCCATCGCGGAGACCACGACCACGACGTCGTTTCCCTGGGCCTTCGTCTCGCAGATCCGGCGAGCCACCCGCTGGATGGAGGTCGCGTCGGCGACGGATGAGCCGCCGAACTTCTGCACGATCACTGGCACGCCGTCTCCTCCTCAGGTCCGCCTCATGGTACCGATCCAGGGAGTGACCCCAGATCTGCCCCGTGGCGTCATTTCTGCCCCGCACAGGGGCATTCATGCCCCGTGCGGGGCAGATGTGCGGTCAGGACAGGGCGCGGCGGCCGGCGAAAGCCCGGCCCAGTGTGACCTCGTCGGCGAACTCGAGGTCTCCGCCGACCGGCAGACCGCTGGCCAGTCGCGACACCGTGACGCCCAGATCGGCCAGCAGGCGTGAGAGGTAGGTGGCGGTCGCCTCCCCCTCGAGGTTGGGATCGGTCGCGATGATCACCTCGGTGACCGTGGCGTCCGACAGGCGCCTCATGAGTTCGGCGATCCTGAGCTCGTTGGGCCCGATGCCGTCGATGGGGCTGATCGCGCCACCCAACACGTGGTAGACGCCGCGGAACTCACGGGTCCGTTCGATCGCGATGACGTCACGGCTCTCCTCCACCACACAGATCACCGTGTGGTCGCGGCGGCCGTCGGAGCAGATGGTGCACGGGTCGGTCTCCGTGGCGCGACCACAGACCGCGCAGAACGTCACGCGGGTCTTCGCCTCACGCAGCGCGTCGGCGAGTGCAGCCACGTCTTCCGGCTCGGCATCCAGGATGTGGAAAGCGATGCGCTGCGCGCTCTTGGGCCCGATGCCGGGCAGCCGACCGAGGCGTTCGATGAGTTCGGCCATGGCGCCGTCGTACACGTCAGGTCTCCTCGATCTCGCCGATCTTGGTGGCGCCCAGACTCTTCAACGCCAGGTCGACGCCTGACAGCCCACCCTCGCCCACATCGGGGTCGTCGGGGGACGGTTCGTCCGGGGCCGAGGACACGGAGGCGCCGGGTCCCGCGGACGCAACGACCTGCACGGCGATGCCGTGGTCCTCGATGAGCATGGTGCGCAGCATCAGGTCGCGCTTGCTCTGCGCGATCGACTTGGCCTGCCCCTCACTGGGAACAGAGATCGTGAGGATCCCATCGACCAGGGACACCGGCTGAGCCCCCTCCCAGCTTGCGGCCGCGACCCGGCTGCGCTCCCCGATGGCCGTGACCAGAGCGGGCCAGATCGACACGATGTCCGACAGTTGGGCCGAGCCGTCGGGCCCCTCCTTCGATGCCGATGCGTCGCCGCCAGCCGGAGGACGCGCTGCCGCGGACTCGGCCGGCGGCCGGGGTGGTGCCGCCGGGGTGGCACGGCCGGCACCCGGCGCCACCTCAGGAGACCCGGACCGGGCCGCCGCCGGCTTCTTCGGGGGGGCCGGCGCCGACGGGCGGCCACCACGCGCCCCGGTTCCCGATGCCGCCGGTCCCGACGCCACCGGTGTCGATGTCTCGCGGGGCGGCGCCGACGCTTCGCGGGGCCGCTCCGGCGCTTCGCGGGGCGCGGGTTCCGCAGTGGTGCCCGGTCCGGCCGCGGCCTCGGTCTTCGGCGGGTGCCCTGTTGCCGGTGCCGAGCTCAGGACCGCGAGACGCCGCTCCAGCACCTCGATACGAGCAAGTGCAGCCTCGGGATCGGTGTCGGAACTGGGCACGAGAAGACGCGCGGCCAGGATCTCCAACTGAAGCCGCGGGGATGTGCTGCCCTTGACCTGGGTGAGCCCCGTGTTGACGACTTCGGCGTATCGGGTCAGTTCCATCGGCCCGAACATGGCCGATTGCTGGGCGAGGGTCTCGCGCCTGTCCTCGGAGACATCGAGAACATCGGCTGTCGCTGAGTCGCCGGCATGCTGGATCACCAGCAGGTCACGGAACCGGTGGAGCAGGTCGGTGACGAAGCGGCGAACATCATGGCCCGACTCAACGGCCCGCTCGACGACCTCGAACAGGGCTCCCCCGTCGTGTCGGGCGACAGCCTCGACGACGGCGTCGAGCAATGCGTCATCGGTCACCCCGAGTTGCTCCGCGACCTGTACCTGTGTCAGGCCCTCGGGCCCCGCCCCGGCGATCAACTGGCCCATGATGCTCTGCGCATCGCGGACGCTCCCGCCGCTTGCCCGCGCGATCAGGGTGAGCGCGCTGGGCTCGTAGGAGACGCCTTCCGTGTCACAGATGGCCGCGAGATTGGCCTGCAACTGCCGGACCGGCACGAGCCGGAAGGTGTAGTTGAACGTGCGGGACCGGATCGTCGGCAGGACCTTGTCGACCTCGGTGGTCGCGAAGATGAACTTGACGTGGTCTGGGGGCTCCTCGATGAGTTTGAGGAGGGCATTGAAGCCGTCCTTGCTCACCATGTGGGCCTCGTCGATGATGTAGATCTTGTAGCGGGCCTCGGCGGGCACGAAGGCGGCGCGCTCGCGCAGCTCGCGGGTGTCATCGACACCGCCGTGGCTCGCGGCATCCAGCTCGATCACGTCGACCAGGCCACCGCCGTTGGGGGCCAGCGCCTCACAGAACCGGCACTCCCCACAGGGGTCGGCGGTCGGGCCCTTCTCGCACAGCAACGAGCGGGCTAGGATCCGCGCCGTCGAGGTCTTCCCGCAGCCCCGTGGGCCACTGAACAGGAACGCGTGATGGACACGGTCGCTCTCCAGCGCCCGCCGCAGCGGCTCGGTGACGTGTTCCTGCCCGATGACCTCGCTCAGCCGACTGGGCCGATAGGTGCGGTACAGGGCCAGACTCATGGCCGACAGCCTACGCGGCAGGCCGGACAGCGGGCCGGTCGCCCGACCTTCGGGAACCCGCCGAACCGGTGCCCACCCGTTCGGCGGAGTGCAGGTTCTGCGTCCGCTCAAGACCATGACGATTTTGTTCAAGGTCTCCCGCCCGCGATGAATCGTCCCTCCCACCGCGGTGAGGGTCGTCACACGAGCACACCGTCAGCAGGGAGATGCCATGAGCAGTGGGAGAAGTCGACGTTGGTCACGGTTGATCGCGGCAGGGGTGGCCGCAACGCTCCCGCTGCTGTGGGTGGGCGTCCCGCAGGGGCAGGCCACGGCCGACAACATGGTGCCGAACCCCAACTTCGAGCTCGGCAACACCGGCTTCGACTCGGACTACGTCTACTGTCCGGGTCCCGCCACCGGTTGTGGGAGTCAGTGGGGCATGCCCGAGGGCAAGTACGGCGTCGAGGCGGATCCCACTGCTGTCCACGGCGGATTCGCCGGTGAGGATCACACCACGGGAACCGGCAAGTTCATGGTGATCAACGGCGCGACCGCTACCAACCAGGCGGTGTGGCGGTCGGACGGCGGCGGAAGCGGCATGCCCGTCGCCGCTGGGGAGGAGTACCGGTTCGAAGCATGGATCAGGTCCCTCGTCCCGGTCCCGCAATACGCCCCACCGCAGTTGCGGTTCGAAGTGGGATACGCCGAGAACGGCGGCACGACCGCACCGACTTCCTGGACCACGCTCGCGGTGCCCGGAAGTTACGGATCCGCGGACTGGACGAACGCCTACGCGGATTGGACTGCGCCCAATGACGGCCGCGTGTGGCTGCGGCTGATGAACAATGCCACTGCCTACCTCGGCAACGACTTCGGGCTGGACGATGTGTGGTTCAGCGCCAAGGACCGGGCGCCGTCCGTGGCCGACGACGACGCCGACGGCACGGTCAACGGCCTTGACGCCTTCCCCAACGACCCCACCGAAGACACCGACACCGACCGCGACGGCACCGGAGACAACGCCGACGCCTTCCCCAACGACCCCACCGAAGACACCGACACCGACTCCGACGGCACCGGAGACAACGCCGACGCCTTCCCCAACGACCCCACCGAAGACACCGACACCGACTCCGACGGCACCGGAGACAACGCCGAC
>CAIWTL010000059.1 GCA_903915555.1 uncultured Micrococcales bacterium
AATGCAGCGGCCTACACGGCCGTGGATGCGGCGGAGGACGACGAGGACACCGCGACGCTCGTCAACGGCGTGGCTCCGGGGATCATCGCGACGGCCGTGGCCGCCAGCCCCGGGGTGCGACTGGTCCATGTCAGCACCGACTACGTGTTCCCCGGTGACGCCACCTCTCCCTATCGTGAGGACGCCGACGTCGGGCCCCGGTCGGCCTACGGGAGGTCGAAGGCAGCCGGTGAGGCCGCAGTCGTCGACGCCCTGCCGGACCGCTCCTACATCGTCCGGACCGCGTGGCTCTACGGGGAGCACGGCGCCAACTTCGTCAAGACGATGCTGCGGCTCGAGGGGGAGCGGGACACGGTGTCGGTGGTGGACGACCAGACCGGCCAACCCACCTGGAGCCGGGACCTGGCCCGACAGATCAGGCTGCTGGTCGAGGCCGATCCACCGGCCGGGGTGTTCCATGGCACGAACTCGGGCACCACGACATGGTTCGGGCTGACCCGCGAGATCTTCCGGCTTTCGGGCGCTGATCCCGACCGGGTCCTTCCCACGACCACCGACGCGTTCCCCCGGCCCGCACCCCGCCCCGCCTACAGCGTGCTGGGCCATGACCGATGGGACACCATCGGGGTTCCTCCCATGCGGCCCTGGCGGGACGCACTGGCCGAGGCGATGCCCCGGATCATGGCGAATCAGCGGGGCGACTCCGCGGCGAGGTGATCCCGGTACTCCCGGCAGGTGGCTGCGTGGGGAAGGATGCCCTGCGCGGAGGCTTCCGCCAACGTGGGGGCGGCGGCGTCCTTCGCCGACAACTGGGGTTCCTCGATCTGCCAATCGATCCCGAGTGCGGGGTCGAGGGGGTGGATCTCCCGCTCGCGGCGCGGGTCGTAGCCCTCACTGCACAGATAGACAACGGTGGAGTCGTCCTGCAACGACGCGAAGCCGTGGCCGAGTCCCTCCGCCAGGTAGACCGCGCGCCGGCTGTGCGAGTCCAACACCACCGACGTCCACGAGCCGAAGGTCGGTGACCCGACCCGGATGTCGACGATGACGTCCAGGACGCGTCCGGACACACAAGTGACGTACTTGGCCTGGCCCGGCGGCACATCCGCGAAATGGATGCCCCGGACGATCCCCCGGGCGGATACCGAACAGTTGGCCTGCACGAGAGCCAGCGGATGCCCGACCGCCTCCGCGAAGGAATCGGATCGGTACCACTCGAGGAAGGCCCCCCGGTCATCGCCGTGGATGGTGGGCGTCATGACCCAGGCGCCCTCGATGTCGGTGGGGAGGAACTTCATGGATGCAGCCTAGGCCCAGCACCGATCGCTGCCGGAACACGGCGACTGAGACGACGCGCTCAGTACGCCCCGGAACCGGTGGCCACCGCTTTGAGTGTCCGCAGGAAGATGATCATGTCCAGCGACATCGACCAGTTCTCGATGTAGTACAGGTCCAGGGTCACCGCCTGGTTCCAGTCCAGGTCGGAACGGCCGGACACCTGCCACAGTCCGGTCATCCCCGGCTTGGCCAACAGCCGCCGCGTAGCCACGTCGTCGTACCGCTCGACGTCATCGAGGGGGTGGGGGCGGGGTCCCACGAGGGACATATCGCCGGCCAGCACGTTGAACAGTTGCGGGAGCTCGTCCAAGGACCACCGCCGCAGGAAGCGGCCGACGCGGGTGACCCGGGGGTCGACGGCCATCTTGAAGGTGGCGCCGTCGTCATCGAGCTGTTCGCGCAGGTCTCCGCGTTGCGAGTCGGCGTCCTGATACATCGTTCGGAACTTCCAGCACAGGAACGTCGTCCCGGCGACGCCTGCGCGCCGCTGGCGGAAGAACACCGGGCCGGGGCTGTCCCGCTTGATCGCGAGCGCCATGAGTCCCATGGGCACGGCGAGCACGATGAGACCGAGAACCGATCCGAGGATGTCGATGGTGCGCTTGACGACCCGGGCGGGACCGGAGAACCGCGGCATGTCCACCCGCAGGAGCGCCATCCCCTCCACCGGCTCGATCGACATCCGGGGCCCGGCGACGTCCGCAAGAGCGGGACTCACCAGGAGGGACAGGTCGGTATCCTCCATCGCCCATCCCAGCCGACGCGGCCAGGTGGGATCGGCGTGGTTCCCCGGGGCATAGAGGAGCGTGTCGGCGCCGACACCGAGCGCGGCCGCCACGACGTCATCGGGTTCGGGGTCTTCCGGGGAGACGTCGGGAATCGTCCAGCCGCCGACCCGCGAGAAGATCCCCTCCGTCCGCTCCAGCTGCCCACTGAGCATCTCGTCGGAGGACTGCGGGGCCACCACGTACACCTGGTGCAGCGGACCCAGGGACTTCAACTGGCGGTGGAGGAGTACCCGCATGACATTGCGGCCCACCATCAGCAGGACGGTCCCGAGGATCGCGATGATCAGGAGCGTGTCGCGGCCGCGGGAACTCCCGAACGCGTAGGCGCCCGCTGCCGTGAGCACCATCGTCCACAGACTGGCGACGAGGACCCGCCGATACTCCTCCGAGCCGGCGCCGAGGACCGTCGTGGCACGGGTCTGCATCTCCCACAGCATCACGGGCCAGAGGATGGCGACCGCGACGACGATGAAGAGGCGCGGAGAATCGAGTCGGAACGGGGCGGACGCGCCGATCCCCGACAGGATGACGGCTCCCAGCGCGATCGCGATCATCGCCAGGTCCACCACCACCATGGCGCGCCGCTGGGAGGCTTCCCTGGCCTCTGCCCGGGGCACCTCGAGCGGCGTGGTGGGGTGCGCGACCACTAGGGCGTCCCGTTGAACCAGGCCACGGTGGACTTCAGGCCATCTATGAGGTCCGTGACCGGCTCCCAGTCCAGGACGTCGCGGGCAAGTGTGATGTCGGGCTGCCGCTGGCGGGGATCATTGACGGGCAGGGGGGCATGAGTGATCCCCCCTTTCCCGCCTGTCATCTCGAGGATGG
>CAIWTL010000060.1 GCA_903915555.1 uncultured Micrococcales bacterium
CGTCGACGGCCGCGGCCGCCCCGTGCGCGGTCTGCCGCCGGCCGTCGTGGCCGGCGGCCCGTGCGACGCCGAGGCCGCATGGCGGGGCGCCTTCCTCGCCCACGGGTCACTCACCGAACCCGGCCGGTCGTCGTCGCTGGAGATCACCTGCCCCAGCAGCGAGACCGCCCTCGCCCTCGTCGGCTCCGCCCGCCGCCTCGCGATCGCGGCCAAGGCCCGGGAGGTCCGCGGTGTGGACCGCGTGGTCATCCGCGACGGCGAGGCGATCGGCGACATGCTCACCCGGATGGGGGCGCATCAGGCCAAGCTGACCTGGGAGGAGCGGCGCATGCGCCGCGAGGTGCGCGCCACCGCCAACCGCCTGGCCAACTTCGACGACGCCAACCTGCGGCGCTCGGCGCGTGCTGCCGTGGCGGCAGGCGCGCGGCTCGAGCGGGCACTCGAGATCCTCGGTGACGACGTCCCCGACCATCTTCGGCAGGCGGGCTCGCTGCGCATCGAGCACCGACAGGCCAGCCTCGAGGAACTCGGTGCGCTCGCCGATCCCCCGATGACCAAGGACGCTATCGCCGGCCGCATCCGCCGCCTCCTGGCGATGGCGGACAAGCGGGCCTCGGACCTGGGGATCCCCGGCACCGAGGCCAACCTCACCGAGGACATGCTCGACGACTGACTCCGCCCGGTCCGCGGTCGCCGTTCCTGCGCGGGTGACCGGCGGACGCACCTGCACATCCTGCTGATCGGTTCGATAGGGTCGGAAGCCAGGAGGGGACCCGCCGATGTTGGGATCACGGGCCGCTCGGCGAAACGACGAGACGAGGAGTGCACGTGACGATTCGAGTGGGTATCAACGGTTTCGGCCGTATCGGGCGCAACTTCTACCGCGCGGTGCGGGAGCAGCAGGCCCAGGGGTTCGTGGTCAACACGCTGCTGAAACTGACCGGTGAGGACATCGAGATCGTCGCCGTCAACGACCTGACGGACAACCGCACGCTCGCGCACCTGCTGAAATACGACTCCATCCTCGGACGTATGGACGGCGACGTCACCGTGACCGACGAGGAGATCGTCGTCGACGGCAAGAGCATCAAGGTGTTCGGGGAGAAGGATCCCGCTGACCTCCCCTGGGGTGACCTCGGCGTCGACATCGTGATCGAGTCCACCGGGCGCTTCACCAGCCGCGAGGACGCGATGGCCCACATCCACGCCGGGGCCAAGAAGGTCATCATCTCGGCGCCCGCCAAGGACCCCGACGTGACCATCGTGATGGGCGTCAATCAGGACGATTACGACCCCGCGAAGGACGTCATCATCTCCAACGCGTCGTGTACGACGAACTGCCTGGCCCCCATGGCCAAGGCGATCAACGACGCGTTCGGAATCTCCTGGGGCCTGATGACCACGATCCACGCGTACACGAACGATCAGGTCATCCTCGACGCGCCCCACAAGGACCTGCGACGGGCCCGTGCCGGTGCGCTCAACATGATCCCCACGACCACCGGCGCCGCTCGCGCCATCGGGCTCGTCATGCCGGAACTCAAGGGCAAGTTGGACGGCTACGCCATGCGGGTCCCGGTTCCCACCGGTTCGGCGACCGACCTCACGGTCGAACTCACCAACCCCACCGATGCCGCGGCGCTCAATGCCGCGGTGAAGGCGGCGGCCGAGGGGCCGATGCTGGGGATCCTCAAGTACACGGAGGACCCGATCGTGTCGTCCGACATCGTGACCGACCCCCACTCGTGCATCTTCGACGCATCGTTGACCAGCACCATGGGGAACACCGCCAAGGTGCTCGGCTGGTACGACAACGAATGGGGCTACTCCAACCGGCTGGTGGACCTGTCCCGCTACATCGGCGCCAGCCTCTGAGAATCCTGACCCGATGAAGACCCTGCAGGACCTCGATGTCGCGGGTCGGACCGTCCTGGTGCGGTCCGACCTCAACGTCCCGCTGGCGCAGGCCGACGGGGTCCCGACGATCACCGATGACGGTCGCATCCAGGCGTCGCTGCCCACGATCCGGACGCTGTCGCAGGGCGGCGCCCGGGTGGTCATCGTCGCCCATCTGGGGCGACCCAAGGGTGAGGTCGTCGAGGAGTTGTCCCTGGCGCCGGTGGCGGCAAGGATGTCGGACCTGCTCGGGCAGCCGGTGACATTCTCCGCTGCGACCACCGGCTCGGAGGCGGCGGCGGAGGTCCGCTCGATGTCGGACGGCGACGTCCTCGTCCTGGAGAACATCCGCTTCGATGCCCGCGAGACCAGCAAGGACCCCGCCGAGCGGCAGGCGCTCGCCCGGGAACTCGCCGACCTCGCCGACGTGTACGTGAGCGACGGTTTCGGTGTCGTCCATCGCGAGCAGGCGAGCGTCACCGACGTTGCGCGCCTGCTCCCGCACGCGGCCGGTCAGCTGGTCGGTGCGGAGACCGAGGTCTTCCGCAAGGTCCTCGACGATCCCGAACGCCCGTATGTCGTGATCCTGGGCGGGTCGAAGGTGTCGGACAAGCTCGGGGTGATCGGCAACCTGTTGCAGTCCGTCGACCGGCTCCTCATCGGCGGTGGGATGTGCTTCACGTTCCTCGCCGCCCAGGGTCATCCGGTCGGTGATTCGCTGCTCGAGTCCGACCAGATCGAGACAGTGCGGGCCGTCCTGGCCGACGCCGTCGCGCGAGGGGTCGACGTCGTGCTGCCCATCGACGTCGTCGTCGCCGACGATTTCTCCCCCGACGCCCGGACCCGGGTCGTGGCTGCCGACGCCATCCCCGACGGCTGGCGTGGTCTCGACATCGGCCCCGGCACGGTCGAACTGTTCCGCGAGAGGCTCGCCGATGCCCGCACCATCGTGTGGAACGGTCCCATGGGCGTCTTCGAGATGGCCGCCTTCGAGAACGGCACCCGCTCCGTGGCCGAGGCGGTCGCCGATGCCGACGCGTTCACCGTGATCGGCGGTGGCGACAGTGCCGCGGCAGTGCGGCAGTTCGGGATCGACGACGACAGGTTCTCGCACATCTCCACCGGAGGTGGGGCGAGTCTGGAGTTCCTGGAGGGCAAGACGCTCCCGGGTATCGCTGTGTTGGAGGAGTCCTGATGGCAGATCGGCGTCCGCTCATGGCGGGCAACTGGAAGATGCACCTGAACCATCTGGAAGCCATCGCGCACGTCCAGAAGATCGCCTTCTCCCTGAACGAGAAGGATCTGTCCCTCGTGGATGTGGCGGTGCTGCCCCCCTTCACGGACCTGCGCTCGGTGCAG
The DNA here is from genome assembly GCA_903915555.1 of uncultured Micrococcales bacterium. Taxonomy (GTDB): domain Bacteria; phylum Actinomycetota; class Actinomycetes; order S36-B12; genus CAIWTL01. The sequence goes on from CAIWTL010000060.1 coordinate 3,256, forward strand.
ACCCTGATCGAGGGTGACAAGTACGACATCGCCTACGGTGCGCAGGACGTCTCCCAGCACGACCCCGGGGCGTACACGGGCGAGATCGCCGCCAGCATGTTGTCCAAGCTGGGCTGCACCTACGTCGTGGTGGGCCACAGCGAACGCCGCGAGTACCACGACGAGACCGATGCGCTCGTCGCCGCGAAGGCGAAGAAGACGCTCAGCCATGCCATGACCCCCATCGTCTGCGTGGGCGAGGGCCTCGACATCCGGAAGTCCGGTGCCCACGTCCAGTACACCCTCGACCAGGTCACGGGCTCCCTCGACGGGATCCACGCCGATCAGGTCGCCGGTCTCGTGATCGCCTACGAACCGGTCTGGGCGATCGGAACGGGGGAGGTCGCCACCCCGGCCGATGCCCAGGAGGTGTGTGGCGCCATCCGTGGCCATGTCGCGCAGATGTACTCGCAGGATGTGGCGGACCGGGTGCGCATCCAGTACGGCGGGTCCGTGAAGTCCAGCAACGTCGCCGCGATCATGTCGGAACCGGACATCGACGGGGCGCTCATCGGGGGGGCCAGCCTCGATCCCGACGAGTTCGTCACCATCTGCAAGTTCCCGCAGCATCCGCCGCTCGCCTGACCTGCGTTACCCTGGAACCTCCCGCCCGAACGGAGTGAGTCGTGACCGTCCTGCTGCAAGTGGTGCTCGTCGTCACCAGTCTGGCGCTGATCGGCCTGATCCTGCTGCACAAGGGCAAGGGCGGCGGCCTGTCCGACATGTTCGGCGGTGGCATCAGCACGAGCGTCGGCGGTTCGTCTGTCGCGGAGAAGAACCTCGACCGGATCACCATCGTCGTGGCCATCCTGTGGCTGGCGAGCATCATCGGTCTGGGCCTGCTGGTCGGCAGTTCCCTCTGATCCGGGCCTCGGCGCGCCGCGGTTTCTGCTGTCCCATCCGCCCTTGGCGACATAAGGTCTGAGGAGGGGCGCAGCCTGCGCCCGGAGGAGGACACATCCCGTGGCAGGTGGACAGGCGATCCGAGGTAGTCGGGTCGGAGCAGGGCCCATGGGCGAGGCCGAGCGCGGCGAGGCCGCTCCCCGCATCGAGATCTCGTTCTGGTGCGCCAACGGCCACGAGAGCCGGCCGAGCTTCCTGCAAGGTGCTGCGACGCCGGAGTCGTGGGACTGCCCGCGCTGCGGGTGGCCCGCAGGCCTCGACAAGGACAACCCTCCTGCCCCTCCCAAGATCGAGCCGTACAAGACCCACCTCGCCTATGTGAAGGAGCGCCGGTCCGAGGAGGACGCCGAGGCGATCCTCAGCGAGGCGCTCGACGACCTCCGCAACGATCCCTTCGCATGAGGCGCGCGCTTCCGGTCCTGCTGGCGGTCGTACCGCTGGCCCTGGCCGCCTGCAGCTCCGGTGGTACCACTGGGTCCGCATCGTCGTCTCCCTCCGCCTCGGACGCCGCGTCAGGCGCCCTGCCCACGGAGTTGACGTTCGATCTCAACACCGGGTCCGTCGCTGTTGCGCTCGATGCCGCGGCGCCGCGCACCGTGGTGGCCCAGACGACGCTGGCCCGGGAGGGCTACTTCGACGGCACGCCGTGCCACCGGCTCACCACGCAGGGCATCTTCGTGCTGCAGTGCGGTGACCCGACCGGGACCGGGACGGGCGGACCGGGCTACAAACTGCCGGACGAGAAC
>CAIWTL010000061.1 GCA_903915555.1 uncultured Micrococcales bacterium
CGTGATCGCGTTCCTCGGGGGTGCCCTCCGAGATGACCTCGGACAGGGGCCTTCCCTCCACCCATTCGGTCACCAGCACGTTCGGGGAGGCGGCCAGCACGTGGGGGATCAGGAAATCAGGGTCGCCCTCGAAGGCGGCGGCGAACGTTCGCTGGGACTGCGACTCGGTGAGGTAGTCGAGTTCCTCGATCACCCGTTCGCGCAGCTCCTGCAGCAGTGGCTTCATGTCCAGGCCGGGCACGAGGGTCCCGAACACCCGTCCCATGCGGACCATCTGGTTGAGGTCACTGCGCAGCGCCCGTGCTGCGCCGGGGTACTGCACCTTGACGGCCACCTTGCGGCCGTCCCGCCACACCGCCCGGTGGACCTGGCCGATGGACGCGGCGGCAGCGGGCTGATCGTCGAAACTCTCGAAGCGGTCGCGCCAGTCGTCCCCCAGATGCTCCGTGAGGACCTCATGGACCGTCGAGGCCGGCAACGGTGGGGCGCTCTCCTGCAACTTCGTCAAGGTGGCCCGGTACGGTCCCGCCAGGTCCTCCGGCAGTGCCGCCTCGAAGATGCTCATGGCCTGGCCCACCTTCATGGCGCCACCCTTGAGTTCACCGAGGACCTTGAACATCTGCTCGGCGGTGCGCTGCTGCAGTTCCGTCGACACCGCCTCGGCGGGCTTGCCCCCCATGCGCTTCCCCAGGCCCAACGCCGCCCGGCCCGCGTGGCCCAGGGGGAGGGCCGCGATGCGGGCGCTTCGGGTGATCGAACGCCGGGGGAGGTCTGCCACGTGCTCATTGTGACGCAGGACCGGCGTCACCGCTCCTTCGAATCGGGCGGCGCGGACGGCCACCAGCAGCCGCACTCCGGATGTCGGAGCAGGGCACGCCACATCGGCACCGGGGTGTCGGGGGTGACGACCCAGAATCCCGCACAGATGTCGTCCTGACCGGTCTCCAGCCATCGGGTGACACAGCCCGCCGCGAGGGCTCCCGCCGCGAGCACGAGCACCGGGTCGGGCAGTGGGGTGTCCCGCGCCCGCAGTTGCCGGGCCAATGCCGGCCACGCGGGATCGGCATCGCGGCGGGCGAGGTCGAGGCAGTGCAGGCACGGCGTGCGACCCGGTACCACGAGGGGGCCCACCCGGATGCTGGCGGCCCGCGGTGAGACCACCAGGTGGGGGCGCCCGTCGAGGGTCCAGTCGTGCACGTCACTGGCACGGGGTGCCCCGCAGGACACCACGAGGCAGGGGGAGGAGGAGGACGGCCGGCAGCCGGCGGCCGTCAGGGCCTCACGCAGTGGATCCGCCAGCGCGGCCGGCCCGGTCACCTCGACGTCCCGCAGCCGCCGGTCGACCAGGTGGCCGGACCCCGGTTCCACCGCGTGCCGGGTCAGATGGGCCCGCGCGAGTCCGTCGCCGCCCCGGCGGGCGGTCTGCGCCAGAGGCGCTGCATCGACCACGTGCCCGGCGCCCGACAGGATGTCGTGGCCGGTCCCTGCCGAGGCCCGCCGCTCCCGCAGCCGCCGCACCGCGTCCACCACCGACGCGACGTCCGCCGCCGGCACCGGACGCCGCGCCGGACCCACTCTGATCCCCTCGGCCCCGTCGCGGAGTACCGGCAGCCACGGATGCAGTCGTTCATCACCCATGTCGCGCATCGTCACGCCCCGGACGTGGTCCCGGCGGACGATATCCACAGGCAACTACACAAAGTGACGGGGACGCGATGCCCCCCCTACGACAACGCCGGGTCACGCCTGTCTACGCTGTCAGCGCGATGGTCGGCATCTCGTCGGCCGAACAAGGAGGCATCAGCATGGCTGAGGAGTACAGCGGCACTGCGTACTGCGTGAAGTGCAAGGAGAAGCGCGACTTCACCGGAGAGGTGTCGGTCAACGCCAAGGGCACCCGCATGGCGAAGGGCAAGTGCCCGGAGTGCGGGACCACCGTCACCCGGATCCTGGGCAAGGCCTGATCTCGACTCCGGCGGGCACCCTGCGGGGTGTCCGCCGGAGCTGACCGCGATGACGATCTCCCCACCGACCCTCGACGATGCGGCGGCGGTCGCCGCCGACACCGTCCGGTCATGGCCTCCCGGAGAGCCGATCCGGCTCGCCAAGAAGACATCGAACCTCTTCCGCTCCCGCGCCGAGGTGTCGCGCCTGTTGGACCTGTCGGCCTTCGACGGCGTCGTCAGTGTCGACCCGGATTCCCGCACGGCCGTCGTCGGTGGCCTGACCACCTATGAGGACCTGGTCGCCGCCACGCTGCCCCACGGGCTCGTCCCGCTGTGCGTGCCCCAGTTGCGCACGATCACCCTCGGCGGCGCGGTCACCGGGCTCGGGATCGAGGCGGCCAGTTTCCGCAACGGGCTGCCCCATGAATCCGTCCTGAGCATGCAGGTGCTCACCGGCGCCGGTGACGTCGTCACCGCCGACCCGACCGGGCCCCACCGGGACCTGTTCTACGGGTTCGCCAACTCCTACGGGACCCTCGGCTACGCACTGACCCTGACCATCGAACTGGAGCCCGTCACCGCGCAGATGACGTTGCGCCACATCCCGTTCGGGTCCACCGACTCCGCAGCGACCGCGATCGCCGACATGGTCTCGACCGGCCGGCACGAGGGCGAACGCATCGACTACCTCGACGGCACTGTCTTCAGCGGCAGCGAGATGTACCTGACGACGGCCCGCTACGCCGACGACACCGGACCGTGCTCCGACTACACGGGCATGGACATCTACTACCGCTCCATCCCCGCCCGCGGCAGCGACCGTCTCACGACACATGACTACCTGTGGCGCTGGGACACCGACTGGTTCTGGTGCTCCCGGGCCATGGGCGCCCAGAATCCCGCGATCCGCCGGCTGTGGCCGAAGTCGAAACTGCGCAGCGACGTCTACTGGAAGATCATCGCCTTCGAGCGGCGCCACGACCTCGTCAACCGGGTCAACCGTCGCCGTGGACGCCCGTTGAAGGAGCCGGTCGTCCAGGACGTCGAAGTCCCCGTGGCGCACCTCGCGGAGTTCATGGACTTCTTCCACTCGGATGTCGGTATCGAACCGGTGTGGGTGTGCCCGCTGCGGCAGCGCGATCCCGACGCGGTCTGGCCGCTGTACCAGTTCGACCCCCGCAAGACGTACGTGAACGTCGGCTTCTGGTCGACGGTCGCGGTGCCCGACGGCGTCGACCCCGACGCGGGAACGGTGAACCGGGCCATCGAGGCCAAGGTGACCGAACTCGGCGGCAGGAAGTCCCTGTACTCCACGGCCTACTACGACCGCGACGAGTTCTACGGGATCTACGGCGGCGACGCCTACTGGGAGTTGAAGGACCGCTACGACCCGGAGCGGCGCCTGCTGGATCTGTACGAGAAGTGCGTCCGATCGTCGTGACGCACGACCGGGGAAACGCCATCATGGCAGGGTTGAGGAGGACTGACCTGTGAACATCGCCGACGCTTTCCAACTGATCGTTCCCGACTCACCCGACCTGGAGTGCGTCGCCTATGACGGCAGCAGGGCCGGAACACCGGGTGCACCGCTGAAGGTCGAGATCAAGTCGGAGCGGGCGGTGCAGGCGATCGCCGGCGCACCGGGACAACTCGGGCTCGCCCGGGCCTACGTCAACGGTGACATCGAGTTCCACGGCGATATCTACGAGTGCTTCGACGCCCTCTACGCCAACCACCGCCGCCCCGGCGTCGCCGACACCGCCCGGCTCGCCAAGGAGTTCGGCGGCGCGGCACTCAAGCGGCTTCCTCCGCCGCCGGAGGAAGTGAAGTTGTCGGGACGGCGCCACGCGAAACGGCGTGACGCGGATGCCATCAGCCACCACTACGACGTCAGCAACACGTTCTACGAGTGGCTGCTCGGTCCCACCATGGCCTACACCTGCGCGGTCTTCCCCAAGCCCGACTCCACCCTCGAGGAGGCGCAGGACGAGAAGTTCGACCTCGTCTGCCGGAAGCTCGGGCTGCACTCCGGTATGCGACTGCTCGACATCGGCGCCGGCTGGGGCGGCATGTCCCGGCACGCGGCGAAGAACTACGGCGTGAAGGTCGTGGCTGTCACCCTCTCGCGGCAGCAGGCGGCGTGGGCGCAGGACATGGTGCGCCGCGAGGGCCTGTCGCAGCTGGTCGACTTCCGCCACGGCGACTACCGCGACATCCCCGAGACCGGGTTCGACGCGGTCTCCTCGATCGGTCTGACCGAGCACATCGGGCAGGCGCAGTACCCCGCCTACTTCGCGTACCTGCGCGACAAGCTCACCGACGGCGGCCGGGTGCTCAACCACTGCATCACCCGCACCGACACCCGACAGCCGACGATGTACCGCCGCGGGTTCATCAACC
>CAIWTL010000062.1 GCA_903915555.1 uncultured Micrococcales bacterium
GAGGACAGCAGGTCCTCGCCGCGCAGGACGTGCGTGATCTCCATGAGTGCGTCGTCGACCGGGTTGACGAGTGTGTAGAGCGGCTCTCCGTTGCCGCGGACCAGGACGTAGTCGGGCACATGTTCGGCGCTGACGTGCAGGGGGCCGCGCACGAGGTCGTCCCACGTATGGTCCGTCTCGGGCATCCGGAACCGGAGCACCGCCGTGCGGCCCTCGGCCTCGAAGGCCGCGATAGCGTCGGGCGTGAGGTCGCGGCACTGGCCGTCGTAGCCCGGGGCACGACCTGCGGCCATGGCCGCCTCGCGCCGCTCGGCGAGTTCCTCGGGAGTGCAGAAGCACCGATAGGCGTACCCCGCCTCGGCGAGGCGGCGGGCGACGTCGGCGTAGATGTCGAGTCGCTCGGACTGCCGGTAGGGACCGTACTCGCCCCCCACCTCCGGTCCCTCGTCCCAGTCGAGTCCCATCCAGCGCAGAGCCGCGAGCAGGGCCTCGTAGGATTCCTCGCTGTCCCGCGCAGAGTCCGTGTCCTCGATGCGGAACACGAAGGTGCCGCCGGCGTGCCGGGCGAAGGCCCAGTTGAACAGCGCTGTCCGCGCCATCCCGACGTGGGGATTCCCAGTGGGCGACGGGCAGAAGCGGACACGTACGTCCTCGGTGGGGGCGCCGGTGTCAGTCAAGACTCACCTCGTTGCTCAGCGATCCGATCCCATCGATCGTCACCTTGACATGATCCCCGTCTGCCAGTGGGCCGATGCCGGCCGGGGTCCCGGTCAGGATCACGTCTCCCGGGAGCAGCGTCATGACGGACGAGACGTACTCGACGAGCTCCGGAACCCCGTGGACGAGATCGCTCAGCGGGGCCTGCTGCCGGACATCCCCGTTGACCTCGCAGGTCACTGCGGCCGCGTCCGGCAGGGGATCGGTCTGGATCCAGGGACCCAACGGGCAGAAGGTGTCGAAACCCTTCGCTCTCGTCCACTGCCCGTCCGCCCGCTGCAGATCGCGTGCGGTGACGTCGTTCGCACAGGTGTAGCCGAGGATCACCTCGTCGGCGTCGGCGGCGGCCACGTTGCGGCACAGCGATCCGATGACGACGGCCAGTTCCGCCTCGAAGTCGACCTGCTGGGACTGCTCGGGAAGTCTGATGACACCCCCGGGCCCGATGACCGCGGTGTTCGGCTTGAGGAACATGAGGGGGCTCTCCGGGATGTCGGAACCCATCTCCGCGGCGTGCCCTGCGTAGTTCTTGCCGATGCCGACGATCTTCGAGGGGAGGACCGGGGGCAGCATGCGCAGCCCCGCGAGGGGGACGGTGCCGTCCACGAGATCTAGGTCTCCGAACGGATGACCCCGCAGCGGGCGGACGACCTCCGGCTCGGTGACGCCATCACCCTCGATGCCGGCGAACACCCTGCCGCCGGGCGCCCCGTCGGGGCCATCGGGGGGCAGTGAGAAGCGGGCGATACGCACCCTGCGAGGGTAGCGAGGCCTCGCTACCGTGGCCGCATGACCCTTCCCGAGACGGTGCTGATCACAGGCGCGGGTGGCTTCATCGGCCGCCATCTGCAGGATCGGCTGGAGCGTTCGGGGGTGACGGTACGCGGCATCGACCTGGTGGCTGATCCTCGCCGCGGCATCGTGGCCGGCTCCACGCTGGAGCCGGCGGGGTGGCGCAGCGCCCTCGACGGGGTGGATGCCGTGGTCCACACCGCGGCGACGGTGTCCAACGTGGCGCCGCTCGACGAGGCGTGGACGGTCAACGTGCTGGGCACGGACCGCGTGATGCGGGCCGCGGCGGACGCCGGGGTCGGGCACTTCGTTCATCTGTCGTCCATCGCGGCGTTCGGTGAGGACTTCCCCGACGGGGTGACCGAGGAGCACCCTTCTCACCTCACGGGTCACTCCTACGCGGACACGAAGATCAATGGGGAGGCGGTGGTCCTGGCCGCGCACGCGTCGGGGCTGATCGACTGCACCATCGTCCGGCCGGGTGACGTCTACGGGCCGGGTTCCCGGCCGTGGGTGTTGATCCCGATCGAGCTCATCCGGCGTCGGCAGGCGATCCTGCCCGATCGCGGGCGGGGCATCTTCTCCCCCACGTACGTCGACAACCTCACCGACGGCATCGCGTTGACCCTGTCGCAGCCGGCCGCCCGCGGTCAGATCTTCACGCTGACCGACGGCGTCGGCGTCACGTGCTGGGAGTACTTCTCGCAGTTGGCCGACATGGTCGGGGGTCAGCTCAGGTCGCTGCCGGAGCCACTCGCGAAGGCACTCGCGCTCTCCGTGGGTGCGGCAACCCGACGGCTCGGGGGCGACAGCGAGCTCAGCCCGGCCAGTTTCGGGATGCTCACGCGGCGGGGTACCTACTCGATCGCCAAGGCCCGTCGGATGCTGGGCTACGAACCGGCGGTCGACCTCGACGAGGGAATGCGCCGGGTGGCGGTGTGGCTGGACGAGGAGGGCCTCCGCTGACAGGCAGCTGGTCCGCCGCTGCTCGCCGGTCGGCGGCCTCAGGGGGGTGACCCGCCGGTGGGTCGGGCCGGGACGGCCGCGACACCCGCGCCGGCCAGTTGGGGCCACTGCGTGAGGATCACGCCGCCGATCACGATCAGACCACCGACGATCTGGTGCCAGATGAGTCCCTCCCGCAGCA
>CAIWTL010000063.1 GCA_903915555.1 uncultured Micrococcales bacterium
AAGCGCCTCGTGGCCTACGAGGGCGGTCAGCACCTGGCGGGCCACCCCGGCAACGACGGTCTCACGGAACTGTTCACCGCGGTCAACCGGGATCCGGCCATCGGGGACCTCTACCGCACCTACCTGGCGCGGTGGCGGGAGGCCACCGGGAACGCGCTCATGATGCACTTCACCGATGTCGGTCCCTACACGCGCCACGGCTCGTGGGGTGCGCTGGAGCGCACCGGTCAGGACCCCGCGACCAGCCCCAAGTACGTGGCATTGGCGGCGTTCGCGGGTGTCGCGCTCCCGGGGGTCCCACCCAGTCCGTCACCGCCGTCGGACGCCCCCTCGACGGGTGGTGCCAGGGCGGACGTGCTCCTCGCAGCAGGTGCGCGCTTCACACGCCACCGCGAGGTGCCCATGGCTCTCACGTGGCCGGCGGGGGCGACGCGGGTACGGGTGACGGACATCGGGAGGGGATCCGGTACGAGGTCGTTCAGCCGGAGAGACGGGATCCGTTGGCACCTGACGGGAACGGGGCGTGTCGGGGTCCGCGCGACATTCCTGGGACCCGGATCCACCCAGCGGAGCGCATCCGACACCATCACGCTCGATCGCTCCGCACCCCGGGTCCACAGCGCGCGGATGGTCGGGTCGCGCGGGATCCGCAGCCGGGTCAACGACAGGGGAAGCGGTGTCGCGACGGTCGTGGTGGCGCCCCGCAGGTCCGCGAAGGGTGCGGCCACCCTCGACTACCTACCCCGTGTCGCCCTTCCGGAGCGACTCGCCCGGGACGGAAGGGTCTGGGCGCGCTTCAGCGATGCGGCGGGGAACTCGTCCGCGTGGCGGCCGCTGGTCCCCGAGTGACACAGTGGCCGTCATGACCGAGGCGAGACTATGGCTGGCGGGGCGCTACGTGGATCCGGGGCCGGACGTCACTACGGTGACGTCCCCCGTGACGGGAGAGGTCATCGCCGACCTCCCTCTCGCGACCGATGATCAGGTCGACGCCGCCGTGGCCGCCGCGCGTCGTGCCTTCGACGACTACCGACACTGGTCGGTGTACGAGCGGGCGGACCTGTGCCACCGGGTCGCCCGCCTTGTCGAGGACAACCTCGAGGAGCTGGCCCGACTCACGACGCTGGAGCAGGGCAAGCCGTACGAGGCCGAGGCCAAGGGGGACGTCGAGGACACCGCCTCGTTGTTCTCGGTGTCGGCCGAGGACGCCAAGCGGCTGTACGGCGACGTGATCCCCAGTTCGGAGCGGGGCAAGCGGATGATCACCTACCGGGCTCCGGTGGGGGTATGGGCAGGTATCACACCCTGGAACTTCCCGCTCATGATCATGGCCGAGTTCCTCGGGCCGGCGTTGGCGACCGGCAACGCGATCGTGTGCAAGCCGCCCGACACCACCCCGTTCGCCTGCCTGGCCCTGGGCGATCTGCTGACCGAGGCCGGTGTACCCGACGGATTGGTGTCCATCCTGCCCGGGGGTGGGGCCATCGGGGAACGCCTTGTCACTCATCCCGGGGTGGACGCCATCGGCTTCGTGGGGTCATCAGCCACGGCCGAGCGGATCGTGAAGGCGGCGGGGTTGAAGCGGTCGCTCATCGAAGCCTCCGGTAATGGGCCGGTGGTGGTGTGCGCGGACGCCGACCTGACCAAGGCAGCGGAAGCCGCGGTCTATGGCGCCTACTGGAACGCGGGCCAGGTCTGCTGTGCGACCGAGCGGGTGCTCGTCGACGCCTCGGTCGCCGCCGAGTTCACCCAGGAGGTGATTCGCGCCAGCACAGCTGCCGTTCTCGGGGACCCGTTCGACTCTGCCACCACACTGGGCCCCCTGGCGAACGAACCGACCGCGGCGAAGATGACAGCCCACATCTCCGGGGCCGTGCGCGACGGAGCAGAGGTGCTGGTCGGTGGGGCTCGGGCAGCCGGGTATCCGACGGACCTCTACTTTCCCCTGACGGTTCTCGACGGTGTCACACCGCAGATGGCGGTGGCGCGGGAGGAGTCGTTCGGGCCGGTCGTCCCGATCGTCGCCTGCGACGGTGATGACGCGCTGCTCGCCACCGCGAACGCCGACCCCCTGGGTCTCCAGGCCGCGGTCTTCACGCAGTCGCTGCCCCGGGCATTCCGGTTCGCGGAGCAGTTGCGGGTGGGCAGCGTCGTGGTCAACGACTCCACCGACTACTTCGAGAACGCGCAGCCATTCGGTGGTGCCGGCGGTACCCGGACCGGATGGGGCCGCGTCGGGGGGCTGCAGCAGTTGCGGGACATGACCGACACCCGGTGCGCGATCTTCGGTCTCGACTGACCTGATCCCAGTGCCGTCCAGCACCATCCAGCCCTTCGTTCTGGCGAGTGGTCCAACGGCCGTCACCCACTCGAACAGTCGCTGGGGCGCCACGTCGCGGCTGCATTACGCTTCTCACATTGTCCTGTCGCACTGCCGGCTGCTGGAGACCCGATGAAGCGCATGCCCGCCCTCGTAACCGCGTCCGCACTGGCTGTCGCGCTCGGCACCCCCCTGGTCCCGGCCGGTGCGGTCGGCCCTGGGCCCATGTCCGCGCCCATCGCCAAGCCGGGGAAGCAGGAAGTCATGGCGGCGGTCGACCAGTTCCCGGCGCTGATCCGGCAGGCTCTGCGACAGACGGGTGTCCCCGGGCTCGCGGCGGCTGTCGTCTACAAGGACAAGGTCGTCTACAAGGGCGCGTTCGGGGTTCGCAACGTCGACACCGGCAAGAAGATCACCGCAGACACGGTCTTCCAGGTCGCCTCGGTCTCCAAACCGGTCGGTGCCTCGGCGGTGGCCGCGGCCATCGGCGACGGCCCCGCGAAGTGGGATGACCCCATCGTGAAGTGGCTGCCGAATTTCGCGTTGTCGGAGGAGTGGGTGGGCCGCCACGCCACGGTCGGGGACCTGTATGCGCACCGCAGCGGGTTGCCCGGCGACTCCGGGAACACGCTGGAGGCGTTCGGGTTCGACCGGGGTTCGATCATCGAACGTCTGCGCTTCCTGCCCCTCGCGTCGTTCCGCGACAGTTACGACTACAGCAACTTCGGTCTGACAACAGCCGCAGAAGCGGTGTCGCGGGCGTCAGGGATGCCCTGGGACCGGCTGACCCGGAAGAAGTTGTTCACCCCGCTCGGGATGAGGAAGTCCACCTACTCCTACGCACAGTTCCGCAAGCAGAAGAACCGTGCCACCCTCCACCAGCAGGTCGACGGCAAGTGGGTGGTCGGCGTGAAACGCGACGCAGACGCCCAGGCGCCCGCAGGCGGACTGAGCTCCACGGTGGGCGACCTGGCCAAATGGCTCCGGATGGAGCTGGCGCAGGGCAAGTTCGACGGGAAGCGGGTGGTCAAGCGCAGCCCGCTGCGCAAGGCGCTCAGCCCGCAGATTCGTCGCTCGTCCACCAGCGCCCCCCAGGAGCCGGGCCAGTTCTACGGGTTCGGAATGAACGTCCAGACCGATTCCGCCGACCGGCAGCGCTGGGATCACTCGGGTGCGTTCACCTCCGGGGCAGCGACGATCGTCATGATGATCCCCGAACTCAAGGTGGGTGTCGTGATCCTGACCAACGGCTGGCCGGTGGGTTTGCCTGAGGCGCTGTCGCAGGACTTCGGTGATCTCGTCGAATACGGGTCGTTGCAGGACGACTGGCTCGCTGCGGTCGAGCCCCTCTTCGCCCCCCTGACCATCCCCTCCTACACACTCGACGGTGAGAAGAAGCCGAAGGACCCGAAGCCCGCGAAACCGCTCAGTACCTATGCCGGTGACTACGCCAACGACTACTTCGGCTCCGCGACCGTCAGCGTGGACAACGACAAGCTGGTGTTGCGGATCGGTCCGAATGGCGTCACCCGCATCCCGTTGAAGCACTGGGACGGGGATGTGTTCTACGCCAACGAGTTGGGGATGCCGAACGGCTTCTACAGCGGGTACACCTTCGGCGACGTCAACGGGTTCGCCGGCACATTGACCCTCGACGGTGTCACGAACGGGGAGGAGACCCTCTCCCGGGTCCTCCTGGCGGGTGGCACCGGCAACTGACGGCCGTTGCCGGCCGGTGAGCGTTCCTGCCCGAGTCTCCGACGTCCGTGGCAACGCGCGCGGACGCCAGAGGCGACCGCATGGGTGAGGTGCGACTGTTCGATCAGTCGCACCTCACCGCAACAGTCGCATGCGACTCTTTCGGCGCCTTGGTGGGGGAAAGGGGTGCCGGGGGACCTCAGCCGTGGGTCGGGAAGCCCAGGTTGATGCCACCATGCGCCGGGTCGGGCCAGCGGCTGGTGACGACCTTGCCGCGGGTGAAGAAGTGGAAGCCCTCCACACCGTGGGCGTGGGTGTCGCCGAACAGGGAGGCCTTCCAGCCGCCGAACGAGTAGTAGGCCATCGGCACAGGGATCGGGACGTTGACCCCGATCATGCCGACCTGCACCTCGTTCTGGAACTTGCGGGCCGCCCCACCGTCGCACGTGAAGATCGCGGTGCCGTTGCCGTAGGGGTGGGCATTGATCAACTCCATCCCCTCCTCGTACGACGCGACCCGCACGACCGACAGCACGGGTCCGAAGATCTCGTCGGTGTAGATCGACATCTCGCGCGTGACCTTGTCGAACAGTGTCGGCCCGAGCCAGAAGCCCTCGGCGGCACCGTCGGCCTGCACCTCGCGGCCGTCGACGACGAGTTCGGCGCCCTCGGCCACCCCGGCGTCGACGTAGCCGGCCACCTTGTCGCGGTGCACCTTCGTCACCAGCGGACCCATGTCGCAGCCCTTGCGACCGTCCCCGGTCCGCAGCCCCGCCATCCGGGACTCGATCGCCTTGATCAGATCGTCGGCGACCGGTTCGACGGCGACGATGACCGAGATCGCCATGCAGCGCTCCCCGGCCGATCCGAATCCGGCGTTGACCGCGGAGTCCGCGGTGAGTTCCAGGTCGGCATCGGGCAGGACGAGCATGTGATTCTTCGCGCCGCCGAGGGCCTGGACCCGCTTGCCGTGCGCCGTCCCCGTCTCATACACGTACTTCGCGATCGGGGTGGATCCCACGAACGAGATGGATGCGACATCGGGGTGCGTCAACAGCGCGTCGACGGCCACCTTGTCACCGTGCACCACGTTGAATACGCCGTCGGGCAACCCGGCCTGCTTCCACAGGTCGGCGATGAACATGGCAGCGCTCGGATCCTTCTCAAGAT
>CAIWTL010000064.1 GCA_903915555.1 uncultured Micrococcales bacterium
TCCAGGAGGCACAATTCCGCGTGGCCCCGGAACCTCCCCAGTTCCCGATCCGGTGACTCCACGACCATCTCGAGATAGAATCCCCGCGTGGCTGCGGTCCACGAGATCTCCGCCCGCGCCGACCGGAAGCGCTGCGGGATGGCCGACAGTCGGTAGCGGGTCACCTCGAACACCGGGTCCGTTCCCGCGGCCGCCCACGGAGGTGTGACGTAGTGACGCCCCGACTCCTCGTGACGCCGCCATTGGGAGGCGATGCGGTTGTACGGCGTGGTGGCGACCCGTTCGGCGTCGTCGAGCCTTCCCGCCCGCAGGCAGTTGAGCATCAGGGCCTTGTTCAGCGGCAGCCCGACGAACGCCTCGGGCAGGAACCCCTCGCTGTACTGCCGGGTGCGCGCGACGAGCTGCTCGCGGTACTCGGGTGGGGCCAGGGCGAGATCCTTCACGTGGATGCTCAGGTCGTGCTGCAGGAACTTCCGCTGTTTGAGACCGAGCAGATCCTCTCGCCCCTCGCGCCGCAGGTAGGCGTCGATGCGCTCGTTCGCGGCGAACCGGTCGGACAGGTTCTCGACCGTCGTGCGGCGCTGGGTGACCGAAGGTCGGCCGTCGGGCCAGTGCCGCCAGTCGAGGACGAAGTAGGACACGATGGCCACCCGCCGGGCGGAGGCGTAGTACTCCAACGTGAACACTTGGTCCTGGTAGTAGATGTCCTCGGGAAACGTGAGGCCGTGCCGCCGTACGAAGTCCGTCTTGTAGAGCTTGCCCCCGCCTGTCGTGTCGCGGATGACCTCGGGGAACTGTGCGAGATCCTCCACGACCCTGCTCCGCAGCGAGACCGACGGCATCCAGCGGGTCGTCTCACCGGTCTCCATGTTGACGCGCTGCAGGCTCCCGACCACGAGGTCGGCACCCGTCTCCTCCGCAGCGCCCAGCAGATGTTCGCAGGCCCGCGGCCGCAGCAGGTCGTCGCTGCCGAAGACGGTGACCCAGGGCGCGCGTGCCGCGGAGATTCCGGCGTTGATGGGGCGACCCGGCTTCCCCTCGTTGCTCCCGAGGTCGATGATCCGGATCCGCCGGTCGAGGTCGGCTGCCGCCCGCGCCACCGACACCGAGCCGTCGGTGCTGCCGTGGTCGACGACGATGATCTCGATGTCGGGCAGTGATTGGTCCTGCGCCGACCGGATGGCCTCGCCGAGCCGCTCCTCGTCGTTGAAGCAGATGATCACGACGCTGACCCGTGGCTCGCTCGACGGAACTCCGCCATCGGGGAGCGCCGAACCTTCGGGGACGTCGGTCCCGGCCACGGGACCGGGAAGCGTCGCGTCGGGCTCGGCGCCGTCGGTCACTCCGTGTCCCCTGCCCCGGCGCCGATCTGGTTGGCGCGTTCGAGATCCGCCTCGAAGTCGACCTCGACGGCGAAGAGGTCCGAGATGTCGATCGGCTCGACACGCAGTCCCGAGTCGGCGATGGCGACCTCGATGCCCCGTTCGAAGTAGTCGTCGTCCGCGACCACGGCCAACGCGTCGATCAACACCGGCTTGTCCGCGGCGCTGACGAAGTTGATGCCGACCGCCTCGCCGAGTGCCCCCGCGACCGTCTTGGACAACTCCTTGATGAAGCCGTCGTCGTCGA
>CAIWTL010000065.1 GCA_903915555.1 uncultured Micrococcales bacterium
AGGATGAAGATGATGAGAGCGACAACGGGGATGAGGGAGTCGACCATGGTGGGCGGCCGTGGTTCGTCCCTGCCCTTCTGCCGGATGACCATGCCCGTTCCTCCGTCTGTCCCTCTGCCGGCGATCCCCGAGGGGTGGGTCGCCGGACGCTGGCACCCTAGGCCGGTCCCGCCCCGGTGTCCTGGCGGGAAGACCGAGGTTCACCCGACCGACGGCTCAGCGGGGTTCGTGGCGTCGCTCCACCAGGACGGTCTGCGTGATCCGGCCGAATGGCCCCGAATCCTGGTGGAGCACCGCGGAACTCATGGCCGCGCCGTCGGCGCCCACCGATGTCTCCGCCTCGATCCCGAACCACGGTCCCGCCGGGGCGTCGAAGAGGACCACCGAGAGGTCGGTGTTGAGGTAGGTCCAGGTCTGGTAGTCGAGGCGAGCGCCCACTCCGTTGGCGGTGTCTGCGACCGCCATGACGGACTGCAACGGCGAGATCGCCTCACCGCAGATCAGTGGGACCCGCAGTTCCATCCAGGCCACCGTCGGACTCCCCGTGACCCCGACGGGACCGGTGAGCCGCAGGTCCAGCGCGCTGACGAAGCCGTGCCGCCAGGCGTCCGGCAGTGGGACCTCTGCAGCGTCATGGGCCGGACGGGGAATCGAGCGGTCGGCCTGTGACACGACCTCCGAGGTGGGCTGGGTCGCCAGTTGCCACGCCAGCGCACGAGCGGCCGGCCGCCATTGGCCCGTGGCGTCTCTCGTCTCGAGAACTGCCCCCAGCAACTGGACCCGCCGGCCGGGCCGGTCGATGCGAGCGGTGACCCGGACCGGATCGAGCGGGATCGCGCCGAGGATGTCCACGTGAACGCGGGTGATCCGGGTACCGGGCCTCGGGTCGAGGCCCTCCATGGCCCGAGTCAGGAGGGCGGCGACAGGACCGCCGTGCTGCATGTTCGGGCCCCACGCGCTGGCGGTCAATGGTGTCGGCAGGAAGACCTGCGTCGCGGCCGCTGCGTCGATGTCGGGCTCGTCGGTCGGCCGGTAGAGGCACTCGCTCATGACTGCACCCTAGTGACGCGCAGGTGACAGGCCATGGGCCGAAACAGTCGCAAGCGACTGAACTGGTCAGAGGCGACTGGTGTGACAGTCGCCCCTGCCGCGAACAGTCGCTCCCGCGGGAGTCACCGTTGCGCGGCCGCGCACAGCTCGCAGTCGGACCACCGGATCGGTTCGATTCCCGGGAGTTCCGGACGCACTCGGCTGCCACCGTCGTGCTTGGCCGAATACATGGCGCGGTCAGCCTCGGGCAGCAGTTGCATGGGTGGTCCTCCGGTGCTGTTGACGGACCACCCGATGCTGACGGTTGCGGCGGGAAGATCGGGCGTCCGGCCACGCCCGTGGAGAAGACCGTGCACCATCGTCTGCCCGATTCTGTCGAGCATGGTGGCGTCTGCCCCGCGGACGAGGACGGCGAACTCGTCACCGCCGAGCCGGACCACCGCACCTTTGTCGCCGACGGCGGTCACAGCGACATGTGCGACCACCTCGAGGACACGATCGCCGGCGAGATGGCCGTAGCAGTCGTTGATGACCTTGAACCTGTCAACGTCCAGGAGCAGCAG
>CAIWTL010000066.1 GCA_903915555.1 uncultured Micrococcales bacterium
CGGCAGCACCGACGCCGAGGTTCGCATGCGCATCCTGCAGGGACGCCGCTCCCGCCTGGAGGAGCGGCTGGCCACCCTGCGATCGTCGATGGCCCGCTCGCGGGAGCGGGTCGACAACTACACGCAGCAGTTGCAGCAGCACGGCCTGGACTCCGTGGAGAACGAGGTCCGCTGGCTGCGGGAACTGATCGAGAACGAAGAGACCGGCGCCCGAAGCGCCACCCACCATCCCGGCGCCTGAGCGCCGGCACACCAACCCGGACCGGGCACAACGCCCACCGGACAACGAAGGAGAAATAGCGATGGGATCCATCCGCGTCGCGGTCGTCGGAGTCGGTAACTGCGCGTCGTCCCTGGTTCAGGGCGTCGAGTACTACCGCAATGCCGACCCGGAGTCCCGTGTGCCGGGGCTGATGCACGTCCAGTTCGGCGACTACCACGTCGGCGACATCGAGTTCGTCGCCGCGTTCGACGTCGACGCCAAGAAGGTGGGCCAGGACCTGAGCCACGCCATCTTCGCGAGCGAGAACAACACCATCAAGATCAGCGACGTCCCGCCCACCGGCGTCACGGTGCAGCGGGGCCCGACGCTCGACGGTCTCGGCAAGTACTACATGGAGACCATCACGGAGTCCCCCGAGGAGCCCGTGGACGTCGCGCAGGCGCTGCGTGACGCCAAGGTCGACGTTCTGGTCTGCTACCTCCCCGTCGGCTCCGAGGATGCCGCCAAGTTCTACGCACAGGCCGCGATCGACGCGAAGGTCGGTTTCGTGAACGCGCTGCCGGTGTTCATCGCCGGCACCCCGGAGTGGGCGCAGAAGTTCGAGGATGCCGGGGTTCCCATCGTGGGCGACGACATCAAGAGCCAGGTCGGCGCGACCATCACCCACCGTGTCCTGACCAAGCTGTTCGAGGACCGCGGCGTCACCGTCGACCGGACCTACCAGCTCAACGTCGGCGGCAACATGGACTTCAAGAACATGCTCGAGCGGGAGCGCCTGGAGTCGAAGAAGATCAGCAAGACCCAGTCCGTCACGTCGCAGATGAGCCGCGACATCGGAGCTCGCAACGTCCACATCGGACCGAGTGACTACGTCGAGTGGCTCGACGACCGCAAGTGGGCGTTCATCCGCCTCGAAGGTCGCAACTTCGGCGACGTTCCGCTGAGCCTGGAGTACAAGCTCGAGGTGTGGGACTCCCCCAACAGCGCCGGCATCATCATCGACGCGCTCCGCGCGGCGAAGATCGCCAAGGATCGCGGCATCGGTGGCCCGATCCTGAGTGCGTCGAGCTACTTCATGAAGTCCCCGCCGGTGCAGTACACCGACGAAGAGGCCAAGGCAGCCGTGGAGGGCTTCATCGACGGCAGCGTCGATCGTTGACCTGACGTCCCGTAGGGCGGGCCGTTCCTGACCGAGTCGAGGGGCTCCGTGGACCACACCGGTCCGCGGAGCCCCTCGCTCGTGTTCGCGGCTCGCGGGCGGGGGAGCAGGGAGTCGCGGAAAGAGTTCGATCCCGTCGGCCGATCACGGCCAAGGCATCGCCGGTCAGCCGTCCTTGCCGCCCCCACTGTTGCGGGGCGGGAAGATGCCGCTGTTCATGAGCAGGATCGCCCCGATGGCCGAGCTCAGGTAGATCCAGGTCTGGTTGCTCGTGAAGTAGAAGATGACCAGGCCCACCACGAGGCCGAGCACGATGCCCACCGCCATGGCACGTCCGTCGAACCGATCCATCCCCCGACCGTAGCGGGCAGTGCCGCGCGGCGGGTCGGATGCGCGTCATCAGCGCAGGGTCAGTCGCCGCTCCCGCCACGTGCCGGCATCGCGTTCAACTCGGCCAGATCGCAGCCCGGGTCGAGCAGTGAGTCGAAGCGTACGGTCCGCCAGGAGTACCGCCCCGATCCCGCCACGTTCTCGAGCTCGTAGGGGTCCTCGCGGTAATCGTAGAGCTCGCGGGTCCCGTCGGTGTACTTCAAGTACAGGAACCGGCTGGTCCGCACCCCGCAGAAGCCCGGCCGGATGAGCTGGCCGCCGCGGCTGGGGCTGGCCTCGAGCGGGAGCTTGCGCCTCGGCGCCCCCAGCAGCGACATGCCCTCACCGGTCGGCGACGCGCCACCGAGTTGCGCGAGGGTGGCCGTGACGTCGAGTTGGTTGACCATCCGGGTCGAGGACGTGCCCGGTGGCTCGGCACCGATCGTGCCCTCCGGGTACTTGATCAGCAGCGGGATCCGCGACGCCTGGTCGTAGGGATGCCGCTTGAGACGCAGCCGGTGATCCCCCCATGCGACACCGTTGTCGGTCAGGTAGACCACCATCGTGTTGGAGAGGTCGCGGTACTGACCCTGCGCCTCGATGATGCGTTGGACGTTCGCGTCGACACCCATGAGGGTCCGCGAGGAGCGGTCTGCGGTGAGTCGCAGGACACGCGGGCTGAGCCTCGGCAGGACGCGGATCCACCGCGGCTTGTCCTGCACGTCCTTCTCCCGGATCGCCTCATTGGCCTCCGTGAGACCGCCCGCCTCACGGAACTCCAGCAACTTCTCCCGGCTGGCCATGTGGCGATAGGGACCGGGATCGAACGGGGCGTGCGGCGCATAGGGGGAGTAGTAGATGAACTGCGGCGTCTCGGGATCGGCGGTCTGGATCTGCTGCACGACGGCGTTGCCGAGGACATCGGTCGTGTAGCCCTCGGGCAATTCGGCGATCGACGTCCAGTAGCCACCATCGGCCTTCTCGTCGTCGTAGGTGTGGAAGACGTCCCACCCCTTGGGAATGGTGTAGCGGCCACCGGAACGGTTGAAACGGTTGATGTACTTGCCGAACAGCGACGTCTCGTAACCGACGTCGTCGAGGTTGGCCGGCAGTGTCTGGCCCTGCCAGTTCCGGAAAGCCTTGAAACCACCGTTCTTGCCGTTGTTCTCCCAGACTCCCGTCGTGTGGGCGTACTCGCCGGTCAGGAAGCTGGCGCGGGCGGGGCAGCACAGGTTCGTGGGGACCTGGGCCTGGGGGTAGTGCACCCCCTGCGAACGGAAGAACGACCACGTGAACGGCATGGCCTGCTCGGTCCCGGCCCGCTGATCGTCGGTCAGGATGACGATGATGTCCGGCTGGCTTCCCAGCCACGCCGCCTTCCCGTCCCCCTTCTGCGCCGGCCCAGCGGCGAGTGCGGTCGTCGGAGTGGCCGGCGTCAGACCCGTCAACGCTGCGGCAGCGAGCATCATGACGATGCCCAAGACCATCGGGACACGGACGCGCACAGACCCTCCAAACAACACCGGGGAGCGACGTGACCACTTCACATCACGACATTCGGTTATAACTGCCGCACGCGGTCGAGTGCTGCACATCCCCCACTCCCCCCGACACCATCGGCCATCTGGCCACCGTCTCGTGACCGCGGCAACCGTTAGTCGGACGCTCCCACTGCATGGCGGGTTCCGATAACGTGCCGTGGTGGCAGCACGCGCACCCATCGTGGACCTGCTGCACAACCGCGACTTCGGCAAACTCTTCGCCACCCGGATGACGGGGTCGTTCGGCGACGGCATCCTGCAGGCCGCCCTCGCCGCCTTCGTGGTGTTCTCGCCCGAGCGCCAGGCGACCCCGCTGGCCATCGCCGCATCGTTCGGGGTCCTCCTGCTGCCCTACTCGTTCATCGGCCCCTTCGCCGGGGTCTTCCTCGACCGCTGGCGGCGGCGCCAGGTCCTGCTCTACGGCAACCTGCTCCGGGCGGTCACGACGCTGCTGATCGTCGGCGTCGTCCTCCTGGGGCACGCCGGCATCGGGCTGGGCCTGATCGTCCTGGCCACCCTCGGCATCGGCCGCTTCATCCTGTCGGCGCTCTCGGCGTCGCTGCCGCACGTGGTGCCGCAGCGCGAACTCGTCACCGCCAACTCGCTGGCTCCCACGATGGGCACCGTCATCTACGGCGTGGGCGCACTGGTCGGTCTCGGCGTCCGACAACTGGCGGGGGGTGGCGACGGCGGCGTGCGCTGGGTGTTGGTCGCGGCCGCCGTGGTGTACGTGGCCGCGGGCCTGATCCCGTTGCTGTTGCGCCCCGACCAACTCGGACCCACCGGTGACCGGCCCGGCCAGACCGTCGGCGATGTCGCCCGGGGCTTCGTCGACGGATTCCGGGTGTTGTCGGACGACCCGCCGTCCTGGCGCGGGGTCGTCGTGGTGTTGGCGCACCGGCTGGCCTTCGGGGCCCTCACCGTCCTCCTGCTGCTGATCCTGCGCAACACCCTGAACCCGCCGGGGGATCCGGACGCCGCGCTGGCCGACTTCTCCATCGTCGCGGGGACCGCGACCGCGGGCGCGCTGCTCGCCGCGCTCGTCACCCCCACCCTGACCCGGCGCATCGGGACGGTGCGCTGGACGACTCTCACCCTGCTCATCGCCGCGGTGGCGGCGCCGCTGTCGCTCATCCCCGTCGCGCTACCCGCGCTCGTGGCGGGCGGCCTGGTCGTCGGCCTCGCTCAACAGTCGGCCAAGATCGGCACCGACACCACTCTCCAACGGCGCATCGACGACGACTTCCTGGGGCGTGTCTTCTCGTTGTACGACGTGGGGGTCAACGCCGCCCTCGTGGTCGGTGCCCTCCTGGTGGCCCTGACGGCGCCGCTGAGCGGTGTCTCGCTCCTCGGTTTCCTCGCACTGGGGGCGTTCTACCTCGTCGTCGCCCTCTGGTACTCCCGCACCCGCGATCCCGGCGACCACAGCACATCGGGGCAGAGCCCGGCCGGGGCCACCTAGCCCTGACTGTCGGCCCTGACTGTCGGCCCTGCTCGCAAGCCCTGGGCGCTAGCCCTGATCGGCCCACCAGCGGCGTAGTTCCTCGGCGGCGGCGTCCCGGCCCAGCGGGCCCTTCTCCAACCGGACCTCGAGCAGGTGATGGTAGGCGCGCCCGACGTCGCGGCCCGGGGGGATCCCGAGGATCCCCATGATCTCGTTGCCGTCCAGGTCGGGCCGGATCGCGGCCAGCTCCTCCTCCTCGGCCAGGCGCTCGATGCGGTCCTCCAGGGAGTCGTAGGCACGCTGCAGGGCCCGTGCCCGGCGTTGGTTGCGGGTGGTGCAGTCGGCACGCGTGAGTCGGTGCAGACGCGGCAACAGCGGCCCGGCGTCCCGGACATAACGGCGCACGGCGGAATCCGTCCACTCCCCCGTGCCGTAGCCGTGGAAGCGCAGGTGGAGTTCGACGAGACGCGAGACCTCCTCGATCTCGGCCTTGCTGAAGTGAAGGGCCTTCATGCGCTTGGCGGCCATCCGGGCCCCGACGACCTCGTGGTGGTGGAAGGAGACCCCGCCACCGGACTCGAAGCGCCGCGTCCTCGGCTTCCCGACGTCGTGGAGCACCGCCGCCAACCGCAGGATGAGGTCCGGCTCGCCGTCCTCCTCCAAGGCGATGGCCTGGTCGAGGACGGTGAGGCTGTGTTCGTAGACGTCCTTGTGGCGATGGTGCTCGTCGATCTCCAGCCGAAGCGCGGGGAGCTCGGGCAGAACGACGTCCGCCAGCCCCGAGTCCACCAGGACGGCGAGGCCCTCCCGTGGATGGGGGGCCATGAGGAGCCGGACGAGCTCATCCCGGATCCGTTCGGGCGACACGATCGACAGCCGGTCCGCCATGGCCGTGATGGCGGCGTACGTGGCGGGCTCGATGGTGACGTCCAGTTGGGCGACGAACCTGGCGGCCCGCATCATGCGCAAGGGGTCCTCGGTGAAGGAGACCTCGGGACTGCCCGGGGTCCGCAACCGGCGGGCCGCGAGGTCCACCAGACCTCGGTGCTCATCGACGAACTCGCCCGTCGGCAGCCGGATCGCCATGGCGTTGATGGTGAAGTCCCGGCGGACCAGATCATCGGACAGGCTGGTGCCGAATGTGACGTCGGGCTTCCGGGTGTGCCCCTCGTACGCGTCGGCGCGGTAGGTGGTGACCTCCCAGTCGCGCCCGTGCGCCCGGGCCCCCACGGTTCCCCACTCGATGCCGACGTCCCACACCGTGTCGGCCCACTCCCGCAACAGCTCCATGCTCTCGAGCGGGGGGGCATCGGTGGTGAGATCGACGTCGATGTCTCCCCGGCCGAGAGTGCCGAGCACCGCGTCCCGGACACACCCGCCCACCGCCGCCAACTCGAATCCGGCGGAGGCGAAGCGCTCACCCAACCCCACCACCGCCGGTACCACCTCCACCAGCTCACCCACCGCGCGCTGTTGGACCTCCAGCAACGCGGCGGGCACGGAAGTCGTCACCCGGTCACGGTACCGGGGTCCGGATGCAGCCCCGGTGGCGGATCGAACAGCGCATCATCGAGTTCGATGCGGCGCACCAGCCCCAGGGCACGGAGGATCCGGGCATCCCGAGGGGTCAGCATGTACTCCCGCCGGTAGAGCCTGCGCAGGCGACGGCCACGGCGTGGTCCGCGGGCCGCGCGCTCGAAGCGGCGGGTCTGGCGGATCCGGGCGGCCGACAGCCGATCCCCGAAAGCC